>OMSA01000162.1 GCA_900313645.1 uncultured Methanobrevibacter sp. | reverse complement strand
TTTTGATTTTGATAATTTCATGTTAACACTATTTTTTAATGAATTTAAATCCCTTTGTGGATTTGATGAGGTCATTTTCCTTTTTGACTTTTTCAAGTTTCTTTTCAATTCTTTTATTTTCTTTTTTTAGTTTATTAATCTTTCTTTGTTTGTCATAAAGCTTAACTCTCAATTCAAACTCTTTATGGCTGTCGGATAGAACTGCACTTTCATATATATGTTTGAGGCGTTTCGGCAGGTCATTCATAAAATACTCATCCTTTTGCCATTTTTCGCTAAATTTCACATATCTTCTTCTCATTTCCAAAAACAAATCGGCCTTATGGTCTTTTGA
Organism: uncultured Methanobrevibacter sp.; assembly: GCA_900313645.1. Taxonomy (GTDB): domain Archaea; phylum Methanobacteriota; class Methanobacteria; order Methanobacteriales; family Methanobacteriaceae; genus Methanocatella. The sequence continues at coordinate 1,988 of OMSA01000162.1, read as the reverse complement.
TGTATTTTCAAACGTGTTATATATGTTGGAAAATATTCTATTGTATAATGTCTTCTTATATTGCACGTATCCGTATTCATTAATCAGGTCAAGCAGCAGGTCTGATATGTCTATGGTGTCCAAGACACTTATTGAAAACTTGTTTGACAGCGAATCTTCACGCACCCGTCTGTTGTAAAGGAATTTATCGTAAAAGTATATCCTTTCAGCTTTGAAAAGGGCTTTTGTGAAAAACACGTTGTCCTCAAACAGGAGCCCTTCAGGAAACTTCAAGTCCTTGACAAACTCTCTTTTAAAGAAATTTCCGGGGGAATTGACAGCCAGCCTTAAGGCAATGTCTGCAATATCAGAGTAATCAAACACATTATCTTCAACGCGTTTTTTCAGATAGGGCATGGCATAATATTCATCATATATTGTCTCTTTTGTTTTTTCATTGAAGTTTTTGAGCTTAAACATTGCAAAATCAAGACCGTATTTCTCAGACAGTTCATACAACTCTTCAAGTGCAGTCAATTCAAGATAGTCATCTCCATCCATAAAGTAGACATAATCACCTTTTGACAGTTCCAGTCCCCTGTTTCGGGTAGCTCCAAGCCCCCGGTTTTTCTGATTGATGATTTGGATGCGATTGTCCCTTTTGGCAAATTCCCTTAAAATGTCTGGAGACTCGTCGGTTGACCCGTCATTGATGCAGATGATTTCAATGTCGCTGAATGTCTGGTTTATTATATGGTTCAGGCATTCCTCAAGATACCCTGCGACATTGTAAACCGGAATGATTACTGATATTTTAACCATCTTTTTCAACCCCTCATTCTTCTGAATCTGTCCATCAGTTTCCAGGATTTTGAGCCCATAACCTCTTCATTGAATGATTTTTCCACTTCATATTCTTTTTTAAGCCTTTCATTTTCACTTAAAAGCTCATTGTATTCGGCTTCCTTCAAATCCATTTTCGATTCAAAGAAGCCTATTTTATATTCTTTTATTGAATCCTCCTTAAGTCCCAATTCATCTTTGGCCTTCAGGAAATATTCCTGTGTGTTTTCTTCAAGAATCTTGTTTAGAATGTTTGATCTTTTAAAGGAATCGTATTCTGATTTGTAGCCTTCAAAATACTTCTCGTCAAAAACTTCACAGACAATGTCATAAACCTCAGCATCAATATTGCCATTCAAATACCTCATCAGGTTATGCATGTACCTGTCTGATGTTTTAAAGAGTTCTGAGTTGTCCAGTATATCAATGCATTGCCTATATTGGCAGATGTAGTGATACTTTTTGGTGTATGAATCCAGCTTGTCAAATGACAGAGGCACCATATATCCGTAAAAATCAATTGGAACGCCATAAATCTCATCAACCTTGGATAATACTTTTGATAGAAATATCGGGTCCTGACCTCTCAGCAAATCGGGAAATCTGATGTCTTCAATCAAATCTGCTTTATATAAGTTCTTGTAAAAATAAAATGGAATGCCGTATTCGTCAGGCCCTATAATGTTTTCCTCTCTAAAATAATGGAATGTGCCTCTTTTGTAGTGGGGATTTGAAATGAGGTTTCTTTCCGGTGTCAGAAATTTGAGATTTGCAGAAATCATGCTTGCGTCGTGCTTTTTTGCTGCATCAAACATTATTTCAAGGGATTGCCTGTTGATGTAAATGTCATCAGCATCCAAAAATCCTATATATTCTCCTTGGGCAATATCCAGTCCCTTATTTCGTGCAATCGCTGAGCCCTGATTTGTCTGAGTAATGATTGTTATTCTCTTGTCTGTGGAATATTCATTCAGTATTTCCAATGAACTATCGGTTGACCCGTCGTTGATGCAGATGATTTCAATATCATCCAATGTCTGATTGGATACGCTATCCAGACATTCTTTAAGATGCTTTTCATCATTGTAAACAGGAATTATGACAGAAATTTTAACCATTTTAACCACTTTTAATAATAAATTATTTAATAATTAAACTATATATCT
>OMSA01000062.1 GCA_900313645.1 uncultured Methanobrevibacter sp. | reverse complement strand
TTTCTCATAGAGGCTTCCTTCGCCTTCAAGTGAGTCGATTGATGCCATGTCCTCAACGGGAACGCTGTACACCTCGCCTATGGCCAGTCCCTCACCGTCGATGATTGCAGGATACCATCCGACATTGTACATGTCATATCCTTCAATGACTGTCTTGTCGAGGAATGTGGCGTTCTGGAGGAAGTCATGGTTTGTCTCGCCATTCATGAGGGTTCCGTAGACAAAGACTTTCCTTTGGCGGAAGTACTGGTTTATCGCCCTGATTTCATCCTCATAGCTTTCCCCCCATGGTCCTGTGAACTTGCCCTGGGCTTCCATATCGGCGAATGCTGAGATGATCTTGTCAATCATTTCGCTGAATTCAGGGCAAAGGCCGTGGTGAATGTCCATGAACTCTTTGAGTCCGGCCTTCATGAATATGTTGAGCGCTTCAATCTGGCCCTTGAGTCCTTCATATCCGTGTCCGCGAAGGTTTCTTGCGGTGGACATCTTAAGGCCATTTGAAAGGGCCAAGGTTTCCTTTTCTGTGAAGGATTTTGGGTCGCTCAGGTATGCCTTCATAAGAGCAGCTGTTGCGAGATATGTCGGAATGTAGCAGAAGTCAACCCTTGCATCGCTTGGAATGTTGAAAGAGCAGAAAAGCTTGAAGCTTCCGTCATCGTCCTGGAAGTCAAGGATTGTCTTGAGGTTTTCACTCCAGTCCTTGTCTGTGAAGTCAGCTTCCTCATCTAAAAATTCCTCCAGCTCACAGAGCATTCTGGAAAATTCGTCAAATCTAGGTTCGTCTTGTTTTTCGAGTTTAATCATTTTCATGGTAATGGCTCCTTTTAGTTTGTTTTAAAAAAAATCTGTCCTAAAAACATTTGGTGGATGTCTTCAGCACATAATATAGTATATATTTTAACACATATATAAATCTTTTGGTCAGTTAACTATAAAATCATGAAATCATTAGTGACATTTCTAATGTTCAACTATAAAGACTAAACATAATTTATAAAATTTTATGTAAATTGGAAAAACATTCATCAAAAAAGTGTTATAGGATTTCTGATAAAGGCTACAGTGAGATTTGTTCAATCACAAAAACAAGAAAAATTTTGAATGGAATGATTAGAAGTTCTTCAAATGAGCATTTGATATGCAAAAAGCATCACTGAATTAATGTTACTGCATCAAATGATGATTTAATGACAACTTAATATACAATGTGTTTTATTAAAAAAATAATGAAATGTTCAAAGCATAATCCTGTTAAAAGAGTCACATCACTATCGCCAAAACCAATCCGATTACCAAAAAGACAAACAGACCTCCACAGCAACCTGAAGATGCATTTGATGTGCAGACAGTCCTTTCCCTGTCCCTCTCATCATAGATTACATCATATGCGTCATCGCCCCATTCATCCATAATCATCCCTCAATGTCAAAGCCCATCTGACCTATTATCATCCTGTTGTTGACTTCAACTGCAAATGCCTCCTGGCAGAGGACATCATTGTGGCGAAAAAACCAGTCCCTGAAAATCTCACATGGCCCGTCGCCATCACCTGCAAAAATCGTAACAAGAAGCTCATCATATCTGCGAGATTTATAATGGCTCTTCACTTTGGTGAGATAGAAACCGTCGAATCCTTGAACTTCAAGACAAAAAATCAATTCTTCAATCTCATCATCCACATCAAGCGGCACCACTTCACCGTTTTCCCACTTGCTTAAGGGGATGTGCAGGACATATCTGCAGTCAAGCTCCATTGCATCACCATCATTCGGGCGTATAGACATCCTCGTTTCTTACCCTTGCAACATTATAGTCATCAGGATAATTCTCTTTGCCGATGGCTGACCTTTTGTAGACGAAATATGTGAAATCATCATCCTTCACGCATATGCAATGGTCATCAATGAACTTGTTCAGCTCCTCCACCGAATCGAATGTCATATCATCAAAATCAAATCCGATGAATATGTCGCCATCATCGATTATTCCCTTTTCCTTCAAAATCACTTCAAGTTCCTCATTGTATCTCTCATCTGTAAGATTTTCGATTTTCATCATTTTCACCTTTTTCATGAATTCCTTAAGGTCATCGAATAATTTTCTTCAATTAAAACCATTTAGAATCTCCTGAAAATAGCTAAAGACCCTGACATCTCATGGCCATTTAATTCATTTCAAAATTTATACACAATTTAATAATAAATATTGTTAATAAATTGTTAGTATCTTCCGCCTTATAAATGTTGCTGTCAAGCATGACACTGAAAAAAGAATGTCGGATGAAAATGAAATATCAAGGGCATAATCAATTAGGCAAAAAAAGCAGTAAAATTTATCTGATATTTAAAATATAATAAAAATCATGAAGAAAAAATTCACAATACTCCTGATGGCGCTGGCAATCATGTCAATAGCATCAGTTTCAGCAGGAGTGTTTCTCACACATGTTGAAAACGTGACAGTCGATGTAGTAAACGTAACCGATGGCCAGCCTTTCAGGGAAAAGTGCACAAACCTCACAGGCGGAGATGCTGTAATTTGCTTCAACGAGTACAGGACCAATACGCAGTATTCCCCGGGCGTTCACATAGACCACTGGTATGTCGGAAACGGATCAGAGGACATCGATCCCCACAGCACCAAACTAATCAAGGCAGAAGTGTTCTATAAGTCAAGCGACGGCAAGACAATCTCCCAAGTGAAGAATGCAACCGACGGGTCCCTCTATGAATTTCCGTTGATTGACGGGTATGAGGCATGTAATGCCACTATATGGTATGAAAGATAATTTCAAATTCATTATAAATCATCATATAATGCTCTTCTATTAAATCACTTCCTGAAAATAGCTAAAGACCATAATACATCTTATGGTCTTTTAGATTCATCACAAAATTTATACAGAATTTAATAATAATTTTTTCAATAAATTGAGTATCTTCAGGTTATAAATGTTGCTTTTAAGCATGACACTGCAGGATAATCTTAACCCAAAAGTTGGATTAAAATGCTTGATGAATAAATCGCAGAAAAATTTTGAATGAAATAAATAGCGAGATATTTGATTAATTTTAAAAATAATAGTCTCACGTATAAGGAAAAAATAAAAAAAATATGAGATGAAATTCAATCAACTTTACAATCACCCCACATTTAAGAAAATCATTGATTAATGGTAAAGGATTGTGCATCTTCCGATTCCACAAATTTCTTACCATTTCTATAATGATAATTATCTCAAGAATCACTTCAACAAGATTATTGATTGAAATTTAATGAAGTCATCAATCTTAAAAACAATACATGTTAATAATTTTGATAATCAAAATTTATACCATCACCGGCTCACCACGTTCCCATCTGTCTCTTGTTTCACGAAGGTCACTATAACTATATCCCACAGATTGACTATGTTGTCCATCCGGATCAACAACTATACCCTCATCATTATAATAAACGTTTATTTCTTCATCATAATGAAGTCCACTTGATGGACTTGAAGATTCTTCATGATTACCTTGTTCCTCATTATTTGTTGACTTTTCAACTTGTCTCTTTTCCTTGATTTTCAGTTTCTGGGTTTCATTGTCTCCAGTGTAGTTCTCGTTTCCACCATATGTTACATTCACCTTGTAGTTTCCCTTCTTCAATTTCAAATCAAGCGTTGCCTTTCCTTTGGAATTGGTTTTAACAACCTTATCAACAACCACCTTGCCATTCTTGTCAGTTACAGTGATATTGACCACTTCCTTTGATAGCGGAGTATTGTTCAAACCGGTCAGCTTGACTGACAATTTTCCGCCTTTATACTGTTCCTTGTCGCTTGTAATCTTAATCTTGCAGGGCACCTTTGTATGGGTCGGATTCATCAAGATAAATCCAATCACCGCTGCAAGAACAACGATTGCAACAATCAATATTATAATTATATTTTTGTTTTCCATAATATCTGCCCATAACATTTTATATACAATTAACATTGTGTTAATCATATGTATATAACAATATGCATCAAAATGTAAAAATCGAAATATTTTATACATTAATTAGAAAAAATGGAAACAACAAACAGTGAATTTACTGATTATTTAATCAAAATCTATGTGGGAATCCATTATCGGCAAAATAGATTGCATTGTCGCTTAAAAAATTAAAAAACACAAAGTTCAGGAATCCATCAGTTAAATTGTTGTTTTAGATGCATCCCGTTATTTTGATGCACCAACAACATTTTCCAGACAGAAATTTTCGCCCGTAACATATTTATCATTTATGGGCACCGTTGTTGAGTCGGTTTTGTCATTGACAAAATATCCTTCAACGGTTACTGTTTGGCCTTCCAAACCCTGCACCTTATCCGTGTTGATAATTGCATATGAATTTCCGACCTGAATCACTCCCCTGTTCTTATCGAAATTATATAAACCCTCATCAGGACCAAGGTATGTTCCTGTAAACCTCACCTTTTCACCGCCTATCGGCGAAAAAACATAATTTGCATCAACATCCTTGTACTGATTGAATGGATTAATGTTAAAAGCGAACAGAGATGCAACAATCGCCAAAATCACAACAATGATACCCAGAACAATTATAATATTTTTGTTTTCCACAAAACTCACCCCGCAATTTATGAAATATGATTAAACTTGTGTTAATCATATGTATATAACAATTCCGACCATCAATACCAATATTCATATGTTATTGCCAAAACAATAGCTCCACTTAATTAAAAGATTAAGAAGTAATCATCGCATTTTCATCATATGCCACTCCATCTTCATGAGAGGAGCCATCAGCAAAATATCTTGTTACATATTTATGGCCATTACCATCATGATAAACAACAATACTGGATCCTGTATCTCCTCCAGGATGAGTCTCTGTCCAACCACCTGAATTGGAACCGGCCGAATCACTAACAGTCTTTTTGACTTCCTTTTTAATTGTTAATTTTTGCGTTGCATTGCATCCTGTATAGTTTTCATTTCCATCATATGTAACATTAACAACATATTTTCCTTTTTTCAAATTCAAATCAAGCTTTGCCTTACCTTTGGAGTCTGTTTTGACCGTTTCATTAACAACGCTTTTTCCCTTCTTATTTTTAATGCTGACTTTAACCTTCTGCTTGGACAATGCAGTCTTGTTCAAGTCAGTTAATTGTATTTTAAGTTTTCCGCCTTCAAACTGCTTTTTATCGCTGGTAATCTTTAATTTAGTCGATTCTTTAGTATGGCCAGACTGCAAAAACATCACCCCTGCAACAACTGCAAGAACAACAATTACAGCAACTAAAATTATGATTATATTTCTGTTTTCCATTTTAAATCTCTCCAAAAGATAATTAAAGAGTTATGAAAAAATTAACCTACCAGATCAATCAAGGTCATAACTGTGAATAAAAATCACCATCTCTTGTAAACGGCTCAACGGGATCCTGCCCACTTAGAGCACGGCTTTTATCCTCGATGAAATTTCCGCTAGGTGTCCAAAAGCCATATCTTCCATCTTTATAACCATACACCAGGTTACCTTCTCTCCTTTCAACATATGTGTCGCTTTTGGTAGAAGACTGCTCCTGCACAACTTTTTTCTTTTCTTTGATTTTCAGTTTCTGGGTTGCATTGTCTCCTGTGTAGTTCTCGTTTCCGCCATATGTTACATTTACATTATATTTTCCCTTCTTCAATTTCAAATCAAGCTTTGCCTTTCCTTTGGAATTGGTTTTAACAACATCATCAACAACCACCTTGCCCTTCTTGTCGGTTACGGTGATATTGACCACTTCCTTTGATAGCGGAGTATTGTTCAAGCCAGTCAGCTGGACTGACAATTTTCCGCCTTTATACTGTTCCTTGTCGCTTGTAATCTTAATCTTGCAGGGCACCTTTGTATGGGTCGGATTCATTAAGATAAATCCAATCACCGCTGCAAGAACAACGATTGCAACAATCAATATTATAATTATATTTTTGTTTTCCATCTAATCACCTCAATATAAAAGTTAATACCGGACTTCAATTTCCTTAATGTCCACATCGTTGCTTACGGGATACTTATGATACATGGCACCCTCTTCACCAGAATCCCAGTTACTCCATTTCCATTCTCCATTCATCTTGAAATAAGCCCTGGATTGATATGAATACCTGTCCATAAGCTCTCCGTTTTTGTATAGTAAAACACCAAATCCTCCAACAGTGGTTCCTCTCCATTTGGTCACTTCAACCGTGTATTTGCCGGAAGTTTTCTTTACATGTTTATCGAATTCCGGTTTTACAGACATCGTATGCTTTGAAGAGGATTTGTCATCAACCTCTTTTGTTGCCGCCTTTTCGACGGTTATGTTTCCTGCAGTTGAACTTGACGCATATTGGCCGTTTCCATCAAAACCACATTTGACAGAGTACTTGCCCTCATCCTTCATCTTGAATTTCGCATTTCCATTGGAGTCGGTTGTTATGTCCTCATCAATCACGGTTCCATCCTTATCCGTGAGCTTGACATTTACTGTTTGATTGGCTATGGCCTTTCCATTGCTGTCTGTTAACTTAACAGCCAATGAATCACCTGCAGAGATTTTTTTATCTGCAATGGCAAGATTTGAATCCTCCTTAGATGATTGTGAAAACACTACAACGCCTACGACAAGAATCGCAATGATTACACATAACAATATTATGATAATTCTGTTATTATCCATTAAATCAGCCTCAATTAATTCTTTATCACTGCAGTTATATACATATTTTGTGAGAATGCTATTAAAATAACCGACAATCCGGATTCAAACATGTGTTTCGCCCATGGCCAAAACACTTGCCGCAATCTGTTTGTTTAACATCTGCATTATTTCTATTTTTTAACTCAACCCATCTATCTCACCATATACATTAAAGCGCCGTCTTTTGAGTTTTCATACATTCAACCACTCTTCGATACCGATTTCCTCAAAGCAGTGAAGCATCTCATATAGCCTGTAATATTTCTTTTTTAGAACCTTTTGAATGTCCATTGAGAAATGAAAGCAGTTGTCTTTAGTGTCGGATTTAATTCGGCACATTGAGCCGAGAGAAAAACGCTTGTAGTTCATGCAAAAAAAGCAGCTCATGCATTGATTTTCCACAATCTCGAATGTTGCCTTCATGAAATACCCGATCTGTTCATCTGTCGGCACATCAAAATGACAGGACACCTCCCTCATTTCAAACAGCTTTCTTTTTACGTGTCCTATCAGCTTTTCATTAACATTACTATCCGGTGATGGCTTAATCATTTTCAAAACCTCCCATCCAAATCTCTTCTTATTTTGACGATGTGGTACTGGCCCCTGTAGTGCATCAGGTATTCTGCATGAGTGGAAAACGGAATCGGCAAATCGGACGCTCCCGAACACATTTCACACATCGTATCGGGGCTATTTGCAACATATCCGACCTTATCGCAGCCAAGGTATACCGCCATGGCATCGCTGTCAAACTCATTAAACGGCTCCTTCAGCAGCACGAAAATCATCCCGATTTCAAAATCGGGATTGCCGCAATAGCAGCTTCCCGTTATAACAATCAGATTTTCACGGCCGATTGCGTTAAGCATTTCCCTTTGCCCGCCATAGCTTATGAGGTCCTGTATATGGTCCCTCAGGCGAATGTATTTGGATACGTCTTCCTCACTTTCAGTTCCAGAAAGCATATCGACGGCCTTATCAATGAGCGCCTCGGCCTTCCTAAGGTCATCCATATTTCCAAATAATTCCGAGCACCATCCCTTAATCATCCGGGCCTCATTATCAATGAACACGCTGTCGCTTTCCATTTCGATTGCCCGGTCATAGCATTTCATGGCCTCCTCATAGCTGCCCATCCTTTCAAGGATTATTGCCTTTGCGTTTGGGTAATTGGCATTTGCCTTGTCAAAACCAATTGCCTCATCGACATATTTTATTGCCACATTATAGTTTTCCTGAAGCATATACGCCATGGCGATATCCTTGTAAACCCTGGCCAGGTCCTTTCTTTTGCGCTTCTGCTTTTCGCTTGCTTCTCTTTCAAGCTCCTCTTTGGTATAGTATATTCCGCAGTTTGGATTGGTGTAATCCTGAACGTATCTTGGGCTTGCTTCAATCATTCCGAGAACTTCAAAATAGTTATTGAAAGCCTCATCGTAGCGTCCCAATTTCGCCAATGCCTTGGCGGCTGCACAAAAAGCGCTTTCATCCTTGCCATACTTTTTGTAGCACTCAAGGGCAGCCTCATAGTCGCCCATCTCATAGTATAGGTCGCCTCTCTTGAAGCTTGTGAAATTTCTATCACCCAACTCCCGGGACTTTTCATATGATGAAAGGGCTTCTGCGTACCTTCCCTTCCGTTCAAGCTCAACTCCCCTGTGGAAGTATCCGGCAGCCTCCTCTTTTCTTTCGGTTATTTCGGAATCTTCTTCCTCATATGATGATGGGCGTCCCATGCTTGTTCCGCAGCTGCATGTGGAACTGCCTTCTGAAACGTATGAACCGCAGTTCGGACAGATTCCCATAGCAATTACCTCCCATCCTCATCATCGGCTGTGAAATCCGCAAATGAATCCTGTTCAACAGCATCCTTAAGTTTAAGGCTTCTTTCGACATCCATGGCCAGGGCGTCGCAGTCGGCCTTTATGGCATCAAGATGCATCAGAATCCTCTGCTTTTCCTCGTT
>OMSA01000058.1 GCA_900313645.1 uncultured Methanobrevibacter sp. | reverse complement strand
AAAAAACAGCTTGTTAAGTCTAAAGGAAGGATGGATCCTTTAGAACTTAAACTAAAAAAATTTTTTTTAGTGTAACACGGGAGTGTTACATGTAATATTATGTCAATCAGTTTTATTTAAATATTTAGTAATGTTTAGATTACCCTCATTGTATAGAACATATTCCAAAAATTATATTTTTAACTTAAAATAGATAATTAATCACTTAATTGGAGGTTATTGAAATTGGAAGAAAGAGGGAGATACACATTTCATTGCCGATATGGGTGTTTTTTCTGAATTTTTAATAGCCAAATAATATATTAATAGTGATAACATGTTAAACAAAAGGAGTATAATCATTTTTCTAATTGTAATTGCTGCCTTTCTGGTCGTTTTTGCAGTTTCAGCACATGAGGTAAGCGCTGCAAAAACATCAAAGACAACAGTCAAGATTTATAATTTCAAGCCTGGTGTGTCATGGGGACCAAAGGCTGTAAAGCTTAGAAATGGAGATGCCATAGCAGGTTACGTGGAATATAAGGGAAACATGCAGTTTTCCAGAGGAACCGGAGTTACAGCGTGGTACATAGGAAGCGGAGTCAACGGAGATCTTGAGCCCCACCACATTAAGCTGATTCAGGCCAAGTTCTTCTTTAAAAACAAAAACGGTAAAGTGATAGCCAAAACAGTCAAGGGAAAAGGAGGCCACATCCGAACCAATCTGGTCAGCGGATACACTCCGTACAAGGCAACCGTCTGGTATCAGACAAGATGATTTTTAAAGGGAAAATTCAAAATTTTTCTTTTTCTTATTTTTTAGTTCTACAATGAAGGCAGAATCATTCACAGTTACCAAAAACTCAAAAGTCTATGGAAGATTCGACTCAAAGGAGGATGCTGATCTTGCACGTGAACTGTTGGCCAAAAACGACTGGGATTTAAGTAGGATTCCCGAAACGGTCAAGGTTGAGGGGGACTACCTTGTCATCGGGGTAATTGACGAAAAGATGCACTTTCTTGCAAGATACGCAAAGCAGCCATCAAGCCAAGCCATTGAAAGGCTTGTCAAAAAACGAATCAGAAACCCGAACAATTCAAGATATGGGCTGAACATATCACGGATTTTCGAAACCTTCATCATCAAAAAGAGGATTGCAGGTGAGGACCACATTTTCGGATATTATGACAATCTGGAGGATGCAACATTCATCAGAAACTTCCTTTTGGACAACATGTGGAACGTTGACGCATTTTCACATGTTCACTTCGACGATGAAACCGATACGTACAAGATTGTTGAGGTCATTGACGATAAGGCATATGTCATAGGCACTGTCAAATCATTGGATGAGGTTGATTTGGAAAAATCCCGTGAAAACTTTCTTTTAAAAATAGCAAAGCACAAGTTCGGCCTTGAGAGTCATCCGTACCTTGATGAGCTTACAGACCGGATTGAATATCTTGAGGAGAAATTCAACATAAAGATAAAAGACGATAATTGGTCCTTTGAGGATGCAAAAGACCCATTGAACGACATCATATTCTCTTTAACCCCTTTCCAGCAAAGTGTATACGATGCGGTTGATGACAACACCTTCGATGAGATTAAGAGGTCTCTTTTAAGGTTCAAATCAAAGAATTTCGATGCGAAAATTCAAAAAAATCTCGATGAGCTGACAGATATGGGACTGATATCCCGAAATCAAAATTCCTACGTCAAAAGAAATTTATAAATATGATGCAAAAGTAATAATTATTTGTATTTGTAATCAAATACGAAGTTCTTTTTTGGTTTTGAACTTAGAATTAGAAGGGGAGATTTGGTCATTGTGGCTCCCCTTTAATTTGTTAACTTATTCTCTATCACTCAACAGTTTTCCGGCCACGCCAATACTTTCCTTAGGATAGGCCTCGACCAGAACGGTTATGGCATCAATTGGTAAATCATATGCCTCAGCCACTACCTGTGATACTTTTTCAACCATTTCTCGTTTCTTTTCTATACTTATTCCGTCATTTCCAGCTATTGTAATTACCGGCATGTTATCACCATGTAAATATATTAACGATGCATTATAAATAAATTATTAAACGGATTTGATAAAATGCTTGGTGAAAAAGAACTCGTAAAGCTGTTTCCGGATTTTGCCGATTTGGTGCAGCCTTCAGGAATAGATTTGGAACTGGACAAGATTTATGTACAGAAAAGTGCAGGTTCACTTATCGACAATGAAAAAAACCTGCCGGAAATAGAAGAGATGGAAGGGGACATCTACACATTAAAGCCTCATACTGCATATCTTGCAAGCATAAAAAGGAAAATCAAAATCCCGAAAGGATATACAATGCTTTACCTTCCCCGCTCAACACTTTTAAGGTCCTTTGTTTCAGTTCAGACTGCAGTGGGAGATCCTGGCTTTTACGGAACATTGATGTTTATGATATACAATCATGGGGAATATGATTATAAAATAAAATCCGGAGACAGAATCGCTCAGGCGGTCGTATATGAAGTTAAGGGCTCCGGAGAGTATGACGGCTCATATCAGGAGGAAGAGGAGTGAACGTATCCGACAGGATTGTTGAGATTCTGGAAAGTGAGGGAATCACTGACGTATTTGGAATTCCCGGCGAGCAGATAATGCCTCTCTACAGGGCACTTTCACAATCAAACATCAACCATATCCTCACCCGCCACGAGCAGGCGGCCACTCACGCGGCAGACGCCTACACCCGTTCAAGCGGAAAAATTGGAGTATGCATCACTACAGCTTCACCTGGTGCGCTTAACTCAACAATGGCTCTTGCAACAGCCTATAAGGACAATGTTCCTATTCTGATTTTGACAGGGGACAATGAGCTGGCTTATCGCGGAAGCGACCATTTTCAGACAACACCCCAATTTGAAATATTTTCACACATCACAAGGGCATCATACAACCCCTTAAACGGAACAGAAGCGATGTATGTTTTAAGGGCTGCAATTTACGAGCTTAAGAACAATCCGAAAGGCCCGATTCACATCAATCTTGCAAAGGATGTTCTTTTATGCGAAGAGTTTGACGATTTTGATTTGTGCTATCTGTGTGAAGACGACATGTCAAATATCACAAAAGCTCAAAAGCTCATTGACGAATCCCAAAAGCCTCTTTTTATTTTGGGTGCGGGAGCTATCTCACAGAGCGAAAAAATCAGAGATATAGTTGACAAATATGGAATTCCTGCAACAACCACGTTCCATGCTAAAGGGATAATTCCTGAAACCGACGATTTGTGCTTGGGTCTATGTGGAATAAGGGCAACCGAAAGGGCAAAATACGCATTTGAAAATACGGACTGTATTATAGCATTGGGTATAAAGGCCAGTGAAAGGACATTGCCTGAAATTCCGGACAATATGATTCATGTCAATATAAATAAGGATGTTTTAGTCGGTGATTATCCTATTCATGGAAAGGTCGAAGACTTTCTGGCCCAAATCAAGTTCAAATCATCCGATTGGATTGATGAAATCTTAAAAATTGACGGTGAATATGACCTGGAAGGTCTTGACAGTGAAAACAAGCCTCAGTCTGCCATCAAAAGGATTCTGGAAAAATTCGATGACAACATTATCGTTTCAGATGCCGGTTCACACACTACCTGGACAACACTTCTCAAAAAATCACTAAAACCTGGTCAATTCCTGTTTCCGGGAGCAATGGCACCGATGGGATACGGGCTGCCGGCAGCTATCGGAGCAAGTATAGCAACAGATGAAAAGATAATCCTTATCAACGGTGACGGGGACTTTCAGATGAATCTGCAGGAGCTTGCTACAATCAAAGAGCATGACCTGGACATTATAATATTCATTTTAAACAACAGCGGATTTGCTATCATTCGCCAATGGCAGGAACAGTTTTATGGCATGGATGCATATCAGGTTGAACTGGACAATCCTGATTTCTTAAAGTTGGCATCAAGTTATGGAATAGATGCTGTTAGAGTCGACAATCTGTCCGATTTGGAGTTTCTTCTAGAAAAAGACTTATCAGGACCTCTTGTTATTGAAGTTGTCGTAGAAAATGAGAATATTCCGCTTCCTAAATAGTGTCACGGTGCCTTTTTACATATTCTTCAACAATCAAATCAACGCTTTTAACCTTATATGTGGCTGCAAAATAAAACTCGCCGTTTTCCCTATAGATTATTCCTGATGGATATATTTCAGCTGCAGCTATTTTGCCGTTTATTTTAATGGTGTTTTTTGTAAAGACAAATGTAAGTCCATAAAGCTCTTTGAATTCAATTTCTGAGGTTTCATTAAAGACAAAAAAAGCGTTTTCATCGCTCATCAAGAACACCTCTTATGAATTTTCTAACATCCTTTTTCAATACCAGCCTGATTGTAGGTATCAGAAGCTTAAAAGGATAAATTTCTAGATGGTTTGTACCGTATCCGTCAAGTACGCTACCTTGAAATGATGGTTCTGCGCTGATTTTAAGTTTTTCATGAAGAGGATTTATGCCTGCCAGTGCCGCCCAGATCAATCCGATATATTTTCCGGTATCGGCATAACTGCTCATTCCAAAAATGATGTGGTTTTCAAGCTTTGTGATTTTCATTGAATTCAGAATGGACTTCAGATAGACTTTAAAGTCTTCAAAACATGGTTTGGCCAGGTTGAATAATTTTTTGATGTCCCTTTCGTGTTCTTCATCTTCGTCCTCATCGTCGTCGCTGTCAGGTGAGGGAAAATCACGTGAATAAATTTTAATTTTTCTAAAAATAAGTATTTTCAAACATCCTTTAATATCTCTGCCTTTCTTTGTGTATTCAAAGGAGATTCTAATTCCAATTAAAAGCAGTATAATGATAAATAAGATGATTATTAAAATAATCATCCCTAGGATGTTTAACATGTAGTATATTCCTATTCTTCAATTTGGCTGTCGGTTGTGGTGAATTCAGGTTCTATGTATTCTGATTCATCGTAGTCGTCATCATCCTTTTGCATTCCCATGTAGTTTTTAACAAGGTCGCTGATGATTAGGCCCAAATCAGATAATGCTTTGTTTGCTTCTGATCCTTTGCTCAAATCGAGTATGCGGACGCCTTCAGCATCATTTCCTTTTTTAGGAATCATTACCATAGATATAGGTTCTACTCCCGCACCGGCACCTACTACATCACTGGATTCACCGCCGATGTTTTCTCCGGCACCAAATCCTATACCCATTCTCATTACAGGAATGAGGATTTTATCTTCGGTTTCGATTGGTTCACCAATAACATTATCAACATTTATTAATTTATGCAATTCTTCTACAGTTGTTTTAATATTATTCGCCATAGTTTCACATCCTATGTATATGTTAATACTTTTTGTTTTGATATATTAAATAATTTTCTTAACCCTATTTTCACTTATATGTGGCGTGGATTATTATTCTTTCAAAGACAATGTAATACTTTTTTCAGTTTTTAGACATATGTTTCAAGTGTAACTTTTTACTTATAACTTAAATTCAGTGTCGCGCGAGAGGTGCATTTCAAGTGTAACTTTTAAGTTACAAGGTACAAGATAAAAATATTAGACATCAATTTCAAGTGTAACTTTTCACTTATAAGTTCTAATACACAAGTTGAAAACAGGATTTTTTTCTCTAACTTTTCACTTATAAGTTCTAATACACAATTTGCAAACAGATTATTTCTGGTGTAAGTTGTCACTTATAACTTATCACATTAAAAAATAGTGGGATTTGAAAGCCAATTAAAAATCAGTAAAAAAAGAAAAAAAGATCAGAATCATAAGTATGATTCTGCAATTGATGCTACACCAGCGCCAGCATCGTCAATTACACCTAAACCTTTTAAGGTCATTCCTATTGCCGCAAAGGTTTGGGTTAATTCTTTGTAGGAAATATTTCCCATGTGTCCAATTCTGAAAATGTTTCCTTTTAAGTGATCTTGACCTCCTGCTAATTCCACACCATATTTGTCACGGGTGGTGCCTCTGAATTCCGCATCGGTAATTCCTTCAGGCATTTTAACAGCGGTTACGGTTGCAGATGATACAGCTTCATCAGCAAACAATTCTAAACCTAATGCTTTTACAGCTTCTACACTAGCTTTAGCAGCTTTGTGGTGACGTGCAACCCTGTTTTCAAGTCCTTCTTCCATAACCATTTTTAAAGCTTCGTTCATTGCGTAAGTAAGTGAAACTGATGGAGTGTATGGAGTTTCAGGTGGGACTTTGTCTCCACTTTTTCTGGCAGCTTTCATGTCTAAGTAGAATGTATTGGTTTCCACTTTGTCCACTGCAGCCCATGCGTCATCACTTAAGGTGATTGCACCCATTCCAGGTGGTGCTGCCAAACATTTTTGAGAACCGGTAAGACAGACGTCAATACCGAACTTGTCAACGTTTACTTCATCTCCTCCGAGGGAGGATACGGTATCTACGATGTATAACGCATCATAATTTTTCATTACTTTTCCAATTTCTTTGATAGGTGCAGCTACACCGGTAGAAGTTTCATTGTGAATTACACTGACAGCTTTAATATCTTCGTCAGCTTCTAAAGCTTCTTCAATTGCTTCAGGGGTTACTGCAGTTCCCCATTCAACTGCTAACTCTTTGCTTTCGATTCCATGAGTCTGAGCTATTTTCATGAAACGTTCTCCGAATTTTCCACCTACGACATTTAACATTTTTTCACCAGGAGCTACAGTGTTAGCGATTCCAGCCTCCATAGCTGCAGTTCCGGATCCAGTTAATAAATAAGACTTATTTTGGGTTTGGAAAACTTTACTCATTAATTCAGTAGTTTCAGTTAATATTTCACCATATAAAGCACCTCTGTGGTTCACAACAGCTTTTGACATTGCATTAAGCACTCTAGGATGCACTGTTGTTGGACCAGGAAGCATTAATAAGATATCGTTCATTAAATTTCCTCCAGTATGTAGCCTTTTTAAGCTATATTTATATTTTAATTTTTATACTTATTAAATATTTTTAATGTATGTGTTTATTCACATTATCGTTCTTTTTATATTATATTTTAGAATATTGTTTAAAGATACATAATCTTTTTTTACTAATTGTTTAAACAGGTCTTAAACTATCATGTTTGTTTGCAATTTTTCCGGGAGATGCCAAAACCGACATTTGCCATGATATTTTGGACATATATTTAAAAAATGCCAAACATAGTATAAGACATGATTAGGAGAATTTGCTCATTTGTAATAGGATTGTTTATAATGTCGTTTGGAGTGGCATTTTCAATCGTATCAACACTTGGGACAACTCCTATAAGTTCAATTTCCTATTCTCTGGCTTTGATAACCAACATCAACATAGGAATAAC
>OMSA01000138.1 GCA_900313645.1 uncultured Methanobrevibacter sp. | reverse complement strand
ATCAATGTCAAGACAGATTTTTGAGATATTACCACCACCTATATCCATCATGTCTTAATATGTGGGGCATACTATAAAGACTTAATGGCTGCAGGCCCGACTGACATCAGCAATCATTATTAGACCTGCGTTTCATATAGATTTTTTCAAAGTGCACAGAAGCGCCTGTGTGCATTTGTGATATTGCGAGTTAACATGGTCATGCCGATTCAACAAGCGGAAATTTAACCTGTCTGGAAAAAGGCAATTCAATTTAAACATGCCCGTACGGCATAAAAAGTAATATATATTTAGCATTACAAACGGTTATATATGAAATTCAAGTATTTAACATTAATAATTCTAATACTGGCCATTTCAACATCATGTGCGGTCAGCGCATCAACGGACTGTGACAACATCACAATGACCAAGGACACCATCGCCGCACCAGATGATTGCAGCAACATCACAATGACCGAAGATGCCATCGCTGCACCAGATGATTGCGACAGCATCACAATGACCGATGATGAGCTGGTCAGTGAAGCAGACAGAAATTTACAATATTTTCTAGACCACCCCTGGAGTGTATTGGCTGACAGCGATTCCAAAATAAGGTTTGGAGTCTATTCCAGCTCTCCAGGAGCAAATGGAAATCTGAGCCTATACATTGACGACAGCGACACACCCATTTACAGCCAGCCCGTGAGATATTATAAAGAAAGTGATGAGATCATGATTGACGGCAATTTCATCAATTTCAAGGACTACAAATTGAATTACGGCAATCATACGGCGCTGCTTAAATATTCCGGTGACGAAACTTACATGCCTTTCGAGGAATCATGGAAATTTGACTATGATTACCTTTTCTGTCGTGTCCCCCATGAGATATACACCTCATACCGTGGCGAACAGAACATGAACATAGAAATTACATATCCTGCCACAGGAAATTTCAGGATACTGGTTGATGACAGGGAGGTTTTCACCGCAGAATTGCCAAGCAGCAAATTTGAAAACTTTGCACCGCGTAGTAGTTACCTTTCATATCCATTGACCGATTTAAGTTTCGGAGAACATAACTATACCATAATCTATTCCAATGGAAATTATCCTGACAAACGTGTTTCTGGAAAATTTAATGTGACTTACGACATTATATTCAAGCTTGAGAATTCCAGTTACGACATCTACTGCGGAAAAGTGAACAACCTAATATTAACCAGACCTCCTGACGGCACAGGCAATTTCATAGTCAAATTTGAAAACAGGACTTACGAAGCAAAAGTGGATGAAAAAACAAATCAGGCAAGATTCACCATCGAAAACTTTACAGAATTAGGAACACTGCCGATTTCAGTTACATACCAGGACAGCAAATATCCCCTAAAGGAATTTACCGAATATTTCTTTTTCAAGGAAACCTTCTACATCCCCGATGATTTCAGATATGGGAATCATGAAAACATTACATTAATACTGCCACAAAATGCCACCGGAGACCTGATTGTATACATCAATGACGAGCTGATTCAAAAGATACCCCTTGTGAACGGTAGAGCCGACTATCAAATACCTGACCGTGTCGGATTTTTTAAATTCAGAGCTATCTACAACGGCACTTACGCAAAAATTAGAGAACGATTTGGTCATTTTGGAGTCATTCCAAAAACCGAGCCTACAAGTTATCTGAACGTTGATGAAGATTATGAGCTGACAGTGACAGTGAATGACGATGCCAACAATACAATGATAATCAAGATATGCGATAACGACAGAACAGAAAAGATAATCTACAACGGAACACAAAAAAGCATACATTTTACAAAAGAGGAGCTTGGCCTGAAATCTGGAGCTCATCATGTTTATGCCACCATAGTGGAGAACAATACTACAGCACCTCACGAATTTTATCTTAAGATGTTTGATATCCGTTCATCAAGTCGCCAATTCCAAATTAACGCAAAGGGATACGATATTAATCTATACTCAATGACCCAAGAGAATTTCAATACCGGCAGCTCAGAGATAATGATTTCAAATGTTCCTTCTAATGGAGACGGAACGATTTCAGCATATGTGAACGGCAAATTGGTCGCCACAGAAAACCATTTCACTACTTTAATCATGTTTAATAATAAACTGCTTAAAAAAGGAGACAACAAATGCACAGTCACCTACACCGGCGACAGTTATTACGCTAACAGCTCAACCACCTTCACAATAAATGTGTATGGGGACTTCAAAACTGAAGGGTCCAAAAAGGCCGATACTGTAAAGCTCACCCTGAAGAAAGTCAGCGTTAAAAAAAGTGCCAAAAAGCTTGTTTTAAGGGCCACATTGAAAATCAACGGCAAGGCCGTTAAAGGCAAGGTAATCAAGTTCAAGTTCAAAGGCAAAACCTATAAGGCAAAAACCAATGCAAAAGGAATTGCAAAAGTAACCATCAAGAAAAAGGTCCTGAAAAAACTTAAAGTTGGTAAAAAGGTAACTTATAGCGTAAAATACTCAACAAAAACAGTTAAAAAAACAGTTAAAGTCAAAAAATAAGGATTAACTTCCTTATTTTTCTTATTTTTTAATCAAAAAAGAAAAAGATTAATTTTCAACAAGCCATTCCATGAAATCAACGCTGCCGACCGGATAGTCACCGCCGTTTTCGATGATGTTCTCAATCAACCATTAAAAATTCTTGAATCAACCAATGAAAAAAAGTTTTTGGATAGAACTAATTGAAAAAAAGAAGGTTTAAACCTTCTTTTTTAAAATTCAAGTAAACAAATATGAAATTCCACATTTGGATTTAAAACAAACAAATTTCAACGGAATTTCAACATCAAATGATGTTAATAAGATATATTATCATACTACTATTTAAAACTATTTAATTTAAAAAACCTTCATTAAATCACTTGAATTAAGTAAATATTAACAATACATCCCATAAATACGAAAAAACTATTAAAAAATTAAATAAAATAAAATTAAGATTAAAAATAAAACATCTTTCTTAATCAACAATTCAGAATTATAATTACGAAACCACATCAATTTTTCAAAATGAGAGCAATTTTCCATGTTCAAAGCAATAATCCTAGTTAA
>OMSA01000056.1 GCA_900313645.1 uncultured Methanobrevibacter sp. | reverse complement strand
CATCGACTCCTTAGTGGACTTAAGAGCTGCACAAGAAAACTCATTCTACATGGGATTAGATGTATTCACTGGTGAAGTAGCAGATATGAAAGAAGCTGGTGTAATTGAACCAAAACGTGTCAAAAAACAAGCTATTCAATCCGCATCTGAAGCAGCAGAAATGATTTTAAGAATTGACGATGTAATTGCATCAACCAGAGGCCCTGAAGACATGGGTATGGACCCATCCGCAATGGGCGGAATGCCTCCAATGATGTAAATTCTTACATCTTCTTTTTTTCTTTTTTTATGTATACAAATAAACTAATTTTTAAAACATCATCTGATGATGAAGTTTACTATTTAAATGATACTGTTTTAATTAATTTTGGACCAAAGCGTAATGGTCTTTCTACTTCTCAGTTAAACGGCGGAACCAATGACGAGTACAGATATGCATTTAATCAGCATCTCTCCCAGGATAAGATTGACTATCTGGAAAACCATGATATCTGCGAATATTTAATTAACCAGTGTGATGATTTGAAAATCGATTCAAAATACTCAACCGGCCTGATTACACTGGCCAATATGGAAAACATAAGCATCGTTACAAAAAAGTTCAAATCAATTGAAGTAACGGCTTTGACAACAGCAGGTGTTAGAACAAATGCAACTTGTGCAGGTGATCCTGCATCCTACTGGGAAGAGGATGGTGAATTCCACTTCGGAACAATCAATATCATTTTACTTATAAATGCATGTTTGGATGAATCCACACTGATGGATGCGTTCATGACATTGACTGAAGCTAAAACAGTGGCTTTGAATAATTTAAGAATTCCTTCACGATATTCAAACAGTTTTGCTACCGGAACCGGAACTGACGGTGCGGCCATTTTTTCAAATATCGATTCACAAAATAAACTAACAAATGCCGGAAAGCATTCCAAACTTGGTGAGCTGATAGGACAAGCTGTTATCGAATCAGTTACAAAAGCTATTGGAAAACAGGTATGGATTACAAAAAAATCTCAGTCAAATGCTTTGGTCAGGCTGAACAGATATGAATTGGATATCAATAAATTTTATGATGGTTTGGATTGTGACAAGTTTGAATTTATCAAGCAGTTAAGAATTGATGCCAGAAATCAGGAAAATGTTGCGATTACAACTTCCATTCTGACTCTTATAGATGAAGTTAATCTAAATTTAATAAATAAAAAACAAGCTCATGATTTAGCATATAGCATATTGGAGAATTGCAATAGCTGTCCAATGAAAACAATATTGAAGTATTGGATCAACTATTTTATTCAGGATTGAATTCGCTGATTTCTCCGTTGTTTTCAACGATTTTAGCAATTGATTTTTCGGCGGTTTTTAGTTTTTCGTCACATATTTTAACTAAATCCATAGCTTTTTTGAATTCGTCAATTGCATCATCCAGCGGTACGTCGCCGGTTTCTAATTTGTTCACGATTTCCTCTAATTTTTCTAAACTTTCTTCAAAACTTAAATTTTCCATTACATCACCCTTGTATTTATTGTTCCATCATTAAATTCAATGTCAAGTTCATCCCCTTTTTTAACATCTTTGGAACTTGAAATCACTTTATCGCCAATTTTTGCAATAGAGTAACCTCTTTTCAATGTTAAAAGAGGATTCAATACTTCCAATTTATTTAAATTTTTAAGATATGCATCTTTTTTTCTTTTTGTTATTTCCTCCGGATTTTTTAGTATAATCGAACTTTTTATTTTAAACAGCTTGGATTTATTTTCGGTTATAATATTCTGGGAGGATACAGTTAATCTGCCGACCAGATTATCCAAATGCATTCCTTTTATCTCATAAATTGATTCCGGATTTTTTAAAACTTGCTTTTGAGAAATATGGTCCAGTGTTGTTCTGTAGTGGGTTATCTTATCTTTGATATTTCTGTTGACCTTTTCATTTAGGTTGCTTATTTTGTTTTTAACTTCAGTTATGTCCGGAACCGCAAAATCTGCCGCGGCAGTTGGAGTAGGTGCTCTTTTATCCGCTACAAAATCAGAGATGGTAAAGTCAATTTCATGGCCAACGGCACTTATTACTGGAATTTCACATGCATATATTTCACGTGCAACTATCTCCTCGTTAAATGACCACAGATCTTCAATGCTTCCCCCTCCACGTCCGACAATCAATGTGTCCAAATCATAGTTTTGGGCACGCTTTATTTGCCTAACGATTTGGGCAGGGGCCTGGTCACCTTGAACAAGTGTCGGAAAAACAAGGATTTCACACGGAGGATATTTTCTTTTGATTGTTGTTATGATATCTCTTACTGCAGCTCCGCTTTCGGCGGTCACAACACCGATTCTTTTGGGGTATTTAGGTATCATCTTTTTATGGGAATCATCAAACAGCCCTTCTTTTGAAAGCCTTTTTTTCAGTTCCTCGAATTTTTCATAAAGAATGCCTGTTCCCTCTTCCAGGATTTTGGTTGCATACAACTGGTATTTTCCATTCTTTTCATAAACGTTAATGCTGCCTTTGACGATTACGTGCATGCCGTCTTTAGGCTCAAATTTCAGGAATCGGTCCTTGTTGTTTTTAAACATCACTGCATCAATCTGGGTTTTTTCATCTTTAAGGGTAAAATAACTGTGTCCGTTAAAGGAAGTGCTGTAATTTGAAATTTCACCTTCAATGTAGATGTTTTTCAACTTAGGGTCCATTACCAGTTTTCTTTTAATGTATGAATTAACCTGAGATACGGTTAAAGTGTCCTTTTCCATATGTTCCACCTAAATCAATATTGTTATTATGTTGTTTGTATTTAATACACTTTCGCTTTTGAATCATTTTTTTTTAGAAAGGATTAAATTTAATAAGGGACTAAATTATCTATAACTTAAAGGTGTTGAATATGAGAATTAGAGATGAATTGTTTGGTAAGGAAGTTCTTGATGCTGAAATACAAATTGTTGGAAAAGTTCATGATGTTGTTTTAGATAAGGATACTTATGAAATCACTGATTTAGTAATTAAAGGGTCCGGACTTTCCGAGCAGATTAAAGCAAGTGAAGACCTTGTTCCAATGGAACTTGTAAAGGTTATCGGTGATAAAATTCTACTTAAAGGCGAAGATGATATTTTATGAGTTCAAAAGAGTATCTTATTGGTTTGCTTAAGGAAAATGAGGTATTTCTTGAAGGGGATTTCACATTATCTTCCGGAAAAAAGAGCAATTATTACATTAATATGAAAAAGGCCATTACTGAGCCTGAAATTTTATCCACCATTTCCAAATTGATTGCAAGTAAAATCGATGATGGGGATATTGATAAGGTTGCAGGTCCAGCTTTGGGAGCTGTTCCAATTGCCACAGCTGTATCATTGGAATCAGGTTTGCCTTTGCTGATGATTCGTAAAGAAAAGAAAGGTTATGGTACTTCAAAACTCATTGAAGGAGAATTAAATGAAAATGATAATGTAGTTGTCGTTGAAGATGTATCAACTACTGGAGGATCTCTTCTAAAAGCAATAAAGGCCATACAGGATAATGGTGGTAATGTAGTCAGAGCCTTTGTCGTTGTTGACAGACAGGAAGGAGCTATTGAAGAGTTTGAAAAAGAGGGAATAAAATTAGAACCTTTAATTAGCGTTAACGAATTTTTCGATTAAAAAGTAATGAAAATAAATTTCATTATTTTTTAACATGATGAACAAAATGAGGAAGTTCATCAACAATCAGATTCAGTGCTGTTTTAACGGCATTAGGGGAACCTGGCATTGAAAAGATAATTGTTTTTTTATATATTCCTGCGGTAGCTCTGGAAAGCAAAGCTGCAGATCCGATTTCTTCAAAAGATTTTGCTCTAAAAAGTTCTCCAAAACCTTCTATTTTTTTATTGAAAAGTAATTCCACAGTTTCTACTGTAATGTCGCGTGAATCCAAACCTGTTCCGCCGGTTGTAATAATCACATCAATTTCATCGCTAATCATCTTCTCGATTTCACCAATCAAGTCCTCTTTTTCATCAGGTATTAGACTTTTAGATTTGAGAGTGTATCTTGATTTGATTTCGTCAGATATGATTTTGCCGGATAAATCAAGTTTTTCGGATTTCCTACTATCGCTAAGAGTTATAATCCCGCATGTAATGTCATTTGATGATTGTTTTTTGTGTTCATGTGTGGTTTTACTTTTCATTTTTTCCCTCATTCTACTTCATGTTCAACATATATCTTTTAATTAAATTATATTCATTTAGATTCTTAATTAATTTATCGCTGGGCCGATAGAAATATACGTTTCCGAATTGTTCTTTAGTGATATATTTGTGGTCATGAATGATATTTATGTGGTATGTTATTGTGTTGTAGTCAAGATTCAGTCTGTTTGCAAGCTGGTTTTTGTTATACGGCTGTAATAACAGTTCATCTATTATTTTCACTGTTGTCTTGCCGCCGTCTCGACTCATAATTAAGGTCATCAATTCTTTGTCTTTTATTCCCCAAATCGTTCCGGGTATTAATTTAGATTGTGCTGATTTCATCTTTCTCTCCACCATTGTATTTTTTTGCAAGGTTCAATGCCCACTTTTGTGCATTTTTATCTTTAGCGATTAGAATCTGAGCATCATCATAATGACCGTCCTTGAAAAATAGGCTCAATGAAACAAATTCATCACTGCATGTTAAAAATATCTTCAGGCTCTTTTCAACACAGGTTATCTGAACTTTGTCGCTTTCTAGGATCTCCTGACTGAATATGTCATTGTTTCTTATTGAGTGATAAATCTCTTCACTGATTATCAGTTCTAAATTCCTTAGTTTTTTGCCTTTCAGAAGTTCTATCAGGTGTCTGAAATGATTTTCTGAATAGATTGGCAGTATGATTTTTAATTTTTCTGCAGTGGATAGCAGTTTAATGTAGGTATTGAATGCATTTGACAGGTCACTGGTTGTGGAATTGACGTATTCGGCATCTTTTAAAAGATATATGCTTTTTAACAGCTCATCAGGAATTCCTGACAGGTCATGATTGTTCCAAAATGACTTGTCCTTGTTGATTGAATACCAGTTTTCTATCAATTTTATCATATTGGCTGTCAGCAAAAAGCCGTTGGAGGTTAGTTCGTATGATTTTTGGACTTTTCGAACCAGATTTATATTTTCCAATTCCTTAAGTCCATGCAGGATTGTTGCTGACGGCTTGTGCAATTCACCTCTCAGCTCATCAAGCTTTTTTGGATTTT
Organism: uncultured Methanobrevibacter sp.; assembly: GCA_900313645.1. GTDB lineage: Archaea > Methanobacteriota > Methanobacteria > Methanobacteriales > Methanobacteriaceae > Methanocatella. Next base: position 2,329 of record OMSA01000056.1, on the reverse strand, counting down.
CATATATTGCAAGAAGCAATCGGGATCTCATTCCGGATGTTAATATGTATTTGATTCCGCTGAATTCCTCTGTCAGTTCATTTTTAACATCTTTGCTGGTCATTTTTTCACCTCACATTTGACGTGCTGAAACAAATCTTTGGCCCATCTGTAGGCATCGGGATTGTCTGAAATCAGGATTCTGTTCTGGTCAAAACTTCCGTCTGTCTTAAATAGTCCCAAACTCATATTCCCATCACACAGGGTCAGATACAGGTTCAAATCCTCTTTATAAGAGTATATCTGCAGTTTATGGTTTCTCATGGAATCCTTTCTTATTTTTTCATCTATGCGCAATATCAGTTCCCTAAAGATGCTTTGGGGAACAATTAGTTCTGCGGATCCCTCATTTTTCAATACCATTTCTATTAATCCGGGATATTCCGGATGCAAATACGGAAAAATAGCTTTAACATTTTTTGATGACATAATCTGGTTTTTAATTGCGTTATGGGTTTTGTAGATGTCTACGGGAGTGGTTTCAATTAACTGTGAATCTTTTAAATCAGTGATTCTTTTCACTGAATTGATGCTCAGCTGATTGAGATTATGCTTGTTCCAGAATGTCTCGTAATCGCTTACAATATCCATGCTGGTTTTAAAATCCATAAGGGTTTTTAGATAAACTTCGCTCATCGGATTTATGTGGTACTTGTTGTCGATTTTGGTTATATGGTTGTTTTTTTCTAATTTTCCGATGTTGCTTGAAACGGAACTGTATGTGATTTTGGTTTTTTTAACTATCCCGCGCACGTTGTTTGGTTTTTTATATATCTCGTTGAGTATTTTCAATCGAATTTCAGATTTTGCAAGAAACTTTATATCATTATTGATGTCATTGTGGATATTCATTTTCTTTCCTCCATTTTTTTAAATTCAATCAATTTATTGGGTAATACTAATTTCAACAATTGTATTTAAATAAATTTTTCAAAATCTCTTCAAATTCTCTTCAAAATCCGTTCAGAAGCTTTTCAGAACTTATTCAAAATCTCTTCAAGACATGTTCAAAAGCAATTCGGTACCTATTCAAAATCCGATTTTAAATGTTCTCGGGATGTTTTCAAGTTATGTTGCGAATTTTTCCGGATTAAGTTATACTTTATTAACTATGAAGTTAAGTTGTATATAAGTTATTTATTTGATATGTCAAAACAGTGTTTTACAAAATGACTAATTTTATAAATTTATAAATTTAGATATAACTATATGGAAATCTGTTATGTATTGGATGCATCGGCTTTTATAAATGGGTTTAAAATCAATTCAGATAATAATTTTACAGTTCCTGAAATTACAACTGAGATAAAAGATTTTGAATCAAAATTAACCTTTGACATGGCATTGGAGGATAATAAATTAGTTATTCAGGACGTTCCTTTAGAAAATATCAAAGCCGTTAAGGAAATCATTTCAAAATCCGGAGATATATTGAGGTTATCCGAACCGGACATAAAACTGATCTCGCTTGCATACATGCTCTCTAGGCAGGGTGAAAACGTGAAGGTTATAAGCGATGACTATACAATTCAGAATACCTTAAAAATTATGGACATTCCATATTCAGGAGTTATAACTGAAGGAATTAAAGGAGTATATAACTGGAAAAAGGTATGTGAGGGCTGTAAAAAGGAGTATGGCGAAGACTATCCGTTTGACGACTGCGAAATCTGCGGATCCAAAATCTATAAAAAAAGAATCAAGGTGGATAAATGAGAATCGGTGTTGTAGTTCACGGTCCGAATATAATTGATTCAGGCTGGGCGTTAAAGTTAATCAATTTGCTTAAAAATTACGGGGATGTCAGCGTTAGACTTGGCGGAACAATGGGAAGGACTGCCGTAATCGATGCCAGTCTTGAAAAAGTCATTGACATTTCTCAAAAGCTGGTTCCAAGCGATTCGCTTAAAATATTTCATGATGATGCAGTTGATGTTATCTTTTTGCTGAATTACGGAAAGTCAGAAGTCACAGGTCAGGTATTCGGCTATAAGGTCTACAATCATTATGCAGAAAAGATTTCAGACAATTCCATTCCTGTAATTCAGATAGAACGTCCCGGAGAATCTGACGGCAGTATAATAACATGGAACGGCGATTTGAAATTGGCTCACGAATTGTCTGAAGAGCTGGGATTGAGAATAGCTGGGCCTGATGAAGTTTATGAAAATCATATCAAACAGGATGATGTCGGCCTGAACCAGAGAATCGTTCATGGTGTCAGTCCCGGCGAAAACATAATGGTCAACAGTGTCGTTATCGGAAAGACAAATTCAGATAAGCTCATTCT
>OMSA01000092.1 GCA_900313645.1 uncultured Methanobrevibacter sp. | reverse complement strand
AAAAGTTAATTTCAGAGTAATTGTTGCTGTAGGTAACAAAGATGGTTACGTTGGATTAGGCCAAGGTAAAGCTAAAGAGGTCGGTCCTGCTATTAGAAAAGCTGTTGATAATGCTAAATATAACATTATTAAAGTTAGAAGAGGCTGTGGAGACTGGGGTTGTGTTTGTGGAAGAGAACACACTGTTCCTTTCAAAGTAACCGGTAAATCCAGTAGTGTCAGCGTCACTTTAATGCCTGCTCCTGCAGGTGTAGGATTAGTAGTTGGGGATGTTGGAAAAACTATCTTAAAACTTGCTGGTATCCGTGATGTATGGTCTCAAACCTTTGGACAAACTCAAACCACTGTTAACTTTGCTAATGCTGTATTCGACGCTTTAAAAGAATTAAGTAACGTTAAAGCAAGTCAAGAAGATCTCAAAAAAATGGGAGTTAACTACTAAATGGTGATATCATGTTTTTAGTTATTAGAGTTAGAGGAACTACTGGTGTTATTAAAAATATTGCTGACACCTTAGAAATGTTAAGACTTAACAGAATTAGCCATGCAGTATTAGTTGAAGAAAATCCTAGTTATGAAGGTATGCTTCAAAAAGCTAAGGATTACATCACTTGGGGAGAAATTGATGCTGAAACTGTAGCAGCTATGATAGCTAAAAGAGGCAGACTCCCAGGTAATGTGAAAGTCACTGATGAGTATGTTGCTGAAAATTCTGATTATAACAATATTGAAGAATTAGCTGTTGCTTTAGTTGAATCTGAAGTTAAATTAGCTGATGTAGGTATTAAACCTGTATTCCGTTTACACCCTCCAAGAAAAGGTTACGAAGATATCCGTTTATCTGTTAAAGAAGGTGGTTCTTTAGGTTACAGGGGAGAAGAAATTAAAGATCTTGCGAAAAGAATGCTTTAAACTCAGGTGTATATTATGATTAGAACAAAACGTAAAATCAACAAACAAAGAGGTTCTAGATCCAACGGTGGAGGTTGTACCAAAAAACGTAGAGGTGCAGGTAACAAAGGTGGAAAAGGTAAATAGATCCAACGGTGGAGGTTGTACCAAAAAACGTAGAGGTGCAGGTAACAAAGGTGGAAAAGGTAAAGCAGGTATGGGTAAACAACACTGGACCTGGACTGTAATCCACGACCCAGACCACTTTGGTAAACATGGTTTCAAAAGACCTCAAAAAATGATTAAAAAAGTTAATGCTGTTAACTTAAATTATTTAGAAGAACAAGCTGATAATTTAATTGCTAACGGTAAAGCATCCAAAGAAGGAGATGCTATTGTTATCGATGTAACTGAATTAGGTTTTGATAAAGTTTTAGCTAAAGGTAAAATTACCAAAGCTTACAAAATTTCAGCACCTCAATTCTCAGCATCCGCAATTGAAAAAATTGAAGAATTAGGAGGAGAAGCTATAATCTTATAGCTTTTTTCCTTTAAATTATTAGGGGAATAAAATGTCATCATTAGAAGTTTTAGAGCCAATTTTTAAATTCATTCCTGAAGTAAAATCTCCGGTTCACAGAGAAGACTTCAATGAAAAACTTAAATGGACTGCTCTAATTTTAGTTTTATATTACTTTTTAACTCAAATACCATTATATGGTTTAGCTCCTGGAGCTATTGATAGTTTTGCTCAATTAAGAGCAGTTATGGCTGGAAGTTTTGGTTCAATTCTTACATTAGGAATTGGTCCTATTGTTACTGCTTCTATTGTTTTACAATTATTAGTTGGTTCAAATCTTTTGGATTTGGATCTTTCATCCCATAAAGACAAATCTCATTTCCAAGCTACTCAAAAAGTATTATCCATTGTTTTCACTGTATTTGAAGCAAGCGTTTTAGTACTTACTGGTAACCTTGTCCCTATTGACGGTTCATACACTTTCTTGTTAATCTTACAACTCGTTATCGGTGCATTGGTAATTATTTACCTCGATGAAGTTGTATCCAAATGGGGATTCGGTAGTGGTATTGGTTTATTCATTGCTGCTGGTGTTTGTCAAGCAATTATGGTAGGTACATTCAGTGTTTTACCAGGTACCGATGGTTTCCTTGCAGGTATTATTCCAAAATTAATCCAACAAATTACTGTTGGAAGTGTTAATTGGTATATCCTAATTCCATTGATTGCAACTATTATTGTATTTTTAGTTGTTCTTTACGGTGAATCCATGAGAGTAGAAATTCCTATTTCTCACGGTAGCGTAAGAGGTCACGGAAGAGTCAGAGGTGCTGTAGGTAAATATCCATTAAAATTCGTTTACTCCAGTAACATGCCGGTTATTTTAACAAGTGCGTTACTTGTTAACGTAACTTTATTTGCAAATGTTTTCCAAAAAGTTGGAGTGCCGATTTTAGGCCATATTCAGAATGGTAAACCTGTTGACGGTATTGCATGGTTATTATCAACACCTAACCTTACAATGTTTATTACAGAACCGATACATGTTCTGATATATGCAATATTCTTTATTGTATGTTGTATGTTGTTCTCATATTTATGGGTTGAAATTAGTGGTTTAAATGCTAAAAAGATTTCAGAACAACTTCACAGCTCAGGTATTCAGATACCTGGTTTCAGAAGTAGTAAACGTCAATTATATAAAATTTTAAAGAAATATATTCCTGCTCTTACCATTATCAGTGGTATTTACGTAGGTCTTATTGCTTTCCTTGCAGATTTAACCGGTGCTTTAGGTGGAGGTACTGGTGTATTGCTTACTGTAGGTATTCTTCATAAGTTATATGAGGAAATGGCTGAAGAGCAACTCATGTCTGCAAATCCAATTCTTAGAAAAGTTTTAGGAGGAGATTAATTTTCTCCTATTATTTTCATTTAAAAAAGTGAGGGATTAAATTGAAATTAGTAGTATTAACAGGTATTCCAGGTTCTGGAAGTACAACAGTACTAGGTAAAGCTTTAGAAGAAGTCGATTATGTACATTTAAATTATGGAGACATAATGACTGAAATAGCTATTAAAGAAAAGCTTGTAGATGATAGGGATGCTTTAAGAAAATTACCTGCTGAAACTCAAAAAGCTATTCAGGCTAAAGCAGCTAAAGAAATTAAAGAAAGATCTGAAAATGATAATGTTATTGTTGACACTCATTGTACTATCAACACTCCTGCAGGATTTTTACCAGGATTACCAATTTGGGTTTTAGAACAATTACAACCGGATCAATTCATTTTAATTGAAGCACATCCTGATGAGATTATTTACAGAAGATTAAATGATGATACTCGTGAAAGAGATCTCCAAAAAGTTAAAGAAATTGAGTTACATCAACAAATGAACAGAGCTACCTCAATGGCTTACGCTACTTTAACTGGAGCTACTGTTAAAATTATTGCAAACCATGATAATCATTTAAAATCTACTGTTAACAAATTAGTAAATGTATTAAAATTATAGAGAGGTATAATTATGGCAGATCCAATGGGAGTAATTTATCAGGGATTAAATGCAATTTTTAACCCTATTTTAGCTTTGGATCCAAATCCAACAAATCCGGCTTTAACAGTTTTAATTATTGCTTTCATTGTTTCATTAATTACAACCATTGCTAACAAGTACCTGGTTGACCAAGATGAAATGAATGCAATCCAAGAGAGAAATAAAGCTTTCCAAAAAGAATTGCGTGATGCGCAAAAAAGAGGGGACGGAAAGAAAATCGCAGAACTTCAGGCTAGACAGACTGAAATGATGCAAGAGCAAACTGCTATGATGTCCAATCAGTTCAAACCGATGATTGTAACTTTTGTTCCAATTATTTTGATTTTCTTCTGGATGAGGGCTTCTGCTATCAGTAGTTTGGTTATTATCTTGCCGCCATCTGTTTATTGGCTCACTTTAACACCATTATGGCATTTACTTGGTGGATTCTTGTAGTATTGGTTGGTTATTATGGTATATGATTTGTACTTTTGGTATGAGTCAGATATTAAGAAAATTCTTAGGATTTAAACAAGGGTTCTAAAATTAACCCTATCCTATACATTTATTAATAATGAGAAAAATATATTATAATATTCTATTTTGAATACGCTATTACACATTATTATATATTTTATTTAAAAATTAATTTAAGGTGATTAAATGCCTGCAAATAGGTTTAGATCAAGATCATATAAAAGAGTTCATAAAAACACTCCCGGTGGGGAAAATGTTTTAAGATACAAAAAGAAAAAACCATCTAAGCATGTTTGTGCTGAATGTGGTGCAGTCTTACATGGAGTTCCTCGTGGACGTCCATACGAAATTGGAAAATTATCAAAAACAGCTAAAAGACCTAGCCGTCCTTACGGTGGGTACTTATGCTCAAGTTGTGCTCGTAAACATTTCAAAAACGAGGCTAGAAAATAATGATAATTACTATCGGCGGGTTAGCTGGAACCGGAACAACAACTACTGCTGAGTTACTCTCAGAAAAGTTGGATATTCCTTATATCTCTGCAGGATTTGTCTTTAGAGAAATGGCTGCTGAAAAAGGAATGAGTGTTCTTGAATTCAGTGAATTTGCTGAAGGTAATGATGATATCGATAAAGAAATTGATAGAAGGCAAGCTGAAAAGGCTAAAGAGGCGGAAAATCTAATCATTGAAGGTCGCTTATCAGCATATTTTGTTGAGAATGCCGATTTAAGATTATGGTTGGTCACTCCTTTTGATGTTCGCTCACAAAGAATATCCAATCGTGAAGGAAAATCTGTCGAAGTGGCTAAAAACGAAATAATTACTCGTGAAAACAGTGAAGCTTTAAGATATATGGACATCCATAATATTGACATTACTAATATGGATATCTATGACTTAATTATAAATACTGGTACCTTTGATCCTAAAAGCGTATCAGAAATCATTATTCAAACATTAAAGGTGATATAAATGGCATCAATCGAAGTAGGTAGAGTATGTGTTAAAACTGCTGGTAGAGAAGCAGGCGAAAAATGCGCAATCGTTGAAATTATCGATGAAAACTATGTAGAAGTTGTTGGTGAAGCTGTAAAAAACAGAAGATGTAACATCGCTCACTTAGAACCAACTGCTGATTCCATCGATGTTTCTGGTGATGCAGAATCTATCAAAGCAGCTTTAGCTGACTTATAAATTTAATGAATAATTAAAACATTATTCATAAACTTTTTTTATTTACTATTTTTTAAGGGTATTTCATGAAATTCAACATGGTCAAGAAATCTCAAAGTTTTACCAGTTCTGAATTTGGTTGCAAACCTGAAGAACGTGAAATAACTGATTACATTTCCAAAGGTGTAATTAATCTGGATAAACCTTCCGGACCAACATCTCATGAAATAGACTCCTGGGTTAAACGTATTTTAAATTTAGAAAAAACCGGACATGGCGGTACATTGGATCCTAAAGTAACCGGAATATTGCCTGTAGGATTAAATGACGCAACCCGTGCAATACAACTTCTTTTAACAGCTCCAAAAGAGTATGTCTGTCTTTTGACTTTCCATCAGGATGTTGAAGAGCAAAGAATTCGTGAAGTGTTTGCAGAATTTACCGGGAAAATATTTCAACTTCCTCCGGTTAAATCAGCCGTAAAACGTGAAATGAGAACACGTAATATCTATTATTCCACAATCTATGAAATTGACGGCAGAGATGTTCTTTTCAGAATAGGTTGTGAAGCGGGAACATATGTGAGGACTTACTGTCACAATATCGGTGAGGCTTTAGGCGTAGGGGCCCATATGGCTGAACTTAGAAGGACACAGGTAGGTTCATTTACAGAAAAGAACAATTTGGTTACATTGCATGATGTTACTGATGCATATCATTTCTATATTGAGGATGGAGATGAATCATTCTTGCGTGAAGCCATAATGCCGATGGAAAGGGCTGCAGATTATTTGCCGAAAATCATTATCAAGGACTCTGCAGTTGATGCGGTTTGTCATGGTGCTGATTTGGCGAATGGCGGTATTGTGGAACTTGCCGACAGCATTCAAAAGAATGATATTGTAGCAATATTTACTTTAAAAGGGGAATTAGTTGGTGCTGGAAATGCATTATTGAATTCTTCAGAGATTTTAGAAGCTGATGGCGGATTTGCCGTTAACGTTTCTAAAGTATTTATGAAACCGGATACCTATCCAAGATTCTGGAAGTAAAATCAGTATTCTGTTTTTTATAGTTCTATTTTTTTTTAATAGTGGTGTTATTTGGTCTATTTATTAATGATATGGTTTTCTCGCTCAGTTTTAAAATAAAAAAGTAGTGGGAAGCTAGAAAGCTCCTCCACCTCCACCACCGGATCCTCCTCCAAGGCCACCAAAGCCACCGGAGTCGGATGAAGGGTTTGCTGTGGTTTGTCCAGTTCTAAATGCTGAATACATTAAGCCGTATCCTCCGTAGTAATGATAGTAGAATAAATCATCATCATAATCTACGTAGTTTGGAGCTTGCAGTTTCATGGCATCATAAACCTTGTCAGCTACTCCAAGAGCCGCACCATAAATCAGGTACTTTTTCCAAACAACTATTGATTCCGGAGGGTGTTCTTTAATTAAACTGTTGTCTTTTAAGAACTTCTTAAAGTTTCTCCATTTGAGATAGAAGACTCTACCACTTTCGGTCCATCTTCCAAAGATATCTTCGTCAAGACGCATTATTGCAATTGAAAATATTATAAGAAATATTCCGCCTGCAAGAGCATAAACTCCGTTTCCAAGTTCGGTTGTAAAACCTAAGATAGCGATTATTACTCCAAAAACAAGTCCTGCAACTGAAATAAATGATATCATTGATGAACCTGTACCATCAAAGTATTCTTCAAGATTAATCTGGTTTTCAACATTTTTTTCCCACATTTCAAGCTGTGACATGAACCATTTGGCTTCATATTCTGTGGATAACTGTCCGTTCAGCATGGAGAGATTTAAAGTGTTGTTGTTTGCGAAATGTTCCAGTGTATTGAAGACGATCTTTTCACTTTCACTCAATTCAGACTTTTTGTCCTGGTCGAATGTTAAAATCAAGTCACGGGTGTCAAAATCGACATTTTCCTGTGGGGATAACCTAAAGACTTTTTTGTCAATAATATTCATTATTGAAGCCTCAAATCCTTTCATTGTCGGAGTTCCCAAATCGGTTCTGTCCTCTACAAGAGCATTAATCACTTCCGGAGGATCGTTTGTCGGCAACTCCCGTTCATAAATTCCATCATAATCGACTTTAGGTTCTCTTCCATATCTTAAATAAGTGAACACTGCGCCGATAGGGCTTAGTATAGACAATAATCCTAAAACAACATATGTTGTATTCCAGAAGTTACGTCCGTTGACGCTGTCTTCGAGGTTTTTCATTATCATGTCCCGACCGTTTTGATTAACATGCTTTGCGTATGTTGCATCATTAAAATCGCTCAAAGGCATCAGAACAAGCAATTCGTAAAAGTCCCCTTCTGGAATGGAATATGTTTCGGCAGTTATGGTGTCTCCTTTAAGAGTGCTGGTTGCGTTAAATTCCTGAGGATTCAAGAAGTATTCGTTACCTGTTTTTCCAGGCAGATTCACATTAACGTAAACTTCTCCGACTCCAACGTCCCATTCATCTCCCCAGAGCTTGTATTGAAGTCCTCCGACATCATTGAATAGTGTAACGACATTCACCATATCATAACTGATGTAGATGTTTACATTACAGTCTCTGATTCCTTTTGTGTGAGCCGCATCGGAATAGAGATAAATTTTCAGATGCTTGTATCCTCCCTCATCACTTTGAACCAGGACAGGATAGGCTCCGTCTGCAGAAATTTCGATGTTTTTTATGCTTTCTCCAGGTTTTAGAGGAATATCCCTGTAAACACCATTGAATTTTCCGTCAAAGGAATAATCATACCTTTCATTTACATGAAGCAGTCCGTCGCTTCCAATGGTCAGGTCAACGAAGGCCCGATCAATGGTGTAACTTCTGTCATCGTCTGCACTAACGGCTGAAACTGCTGAAAATAAAATTAAAAAAAGTAAAATTATAGTAAATGCATTTTTAACATTCATATAATTTCACCTACTAGAATTTCACTTCAGGAACTGCCCTTTCACTTTCAGGTGCTTGGAAGAATGTTTCTTCTTTAAAACCGAATAGTCTAGCAAAAATGCTGCTTGGAAACATTTGACAAGCATTATTGTATTTTAAAACAACGTCATTGTAGAATTGTCTTGCATATGAGATTTTATCCTCAGTTTCGGATAATTCTGTTTGTAACTGTTGGAAATTGCTGTTTGCTTTCAAGTCAGGATAGTTTTCAGCAACGGCAAACAGAGTTTTTAAAGCGCCGGTCAATTGATTGTCTGCTGCGCTTGTTTCTTCAACAGTTGTTGCATTCATAACACCTGTTCTTGCTTTGGTTACTTCTTCAAGAACACCTTTTTCGTGTGCCGCATATCCTTTTACGGTTTCAACCAGATTAGGTATCAAATCATTTCTTCTTTTAAGCTGCACATCAATTTGTGCATAGCTGTTTTTAACGCGGTTTCTAAGATTAACAAGATTATTGTACATGCGGATTATAGCAAGGATAACTATAATTACAATAACTATTATGATAATCCATATAATTAATGAATTCATTTTTATCACCTAAATAAGTGTATCTATCCTAAATAAGATATACTTTATCTTTTTATAATATTGGGCGCAAAAAATATTATTATTCAATAATTGCTCATTTTATAAAAAATTCTACTTTTAAGCAAACCTTTATATATGTTTAATTAAATATATTATCTTATCATATTATTCTAGACAATATGATGTACAAGTATTGCTAGCCGAGATAGTCTAGCCTGGTAAGGCGCGAGACTGGAAATCTCGTGGGCGTTCAGCCCTCCTGGGTTCAAATCCCAGTCTCGGCGTTTATTAGTTTTTATCTATATTTTTTAAATTTATTTAAAAATACTTGTAAAACTGATATTTAATGAATACTTAGCTATCAAGCTAAGGAAAAATTGAAAAAACTGTGTTTTGATTAGTTCAAAACATTCGAATCTATATTTTATGTCTCGTAGATTCGCTCTATAAATGGAGGTTATTTAATGGAAGACGAATTTAAGCATTTAGTGCGTATTTCAAGAAAGGACGTTACTGGTGAAAAAACCATTGAACATGCTTTGACTGAAATCAAAGGTGTCGGAATATCTTTATCTAAAACTATCTGTCGTATTTTAGACTTAGATTTAGATGCTAAAATTGGATATATTGCTGACGAAGATGTTTTAAGAATTGAAGAAATTTTAGAAAACCCTCTCGACCATGGAATTCCATCATGGATGTTAAACAGAAGAGAGGACTACGAAACTGGTGATGACATTCACTTAATTGAATCAGATCTTGACATGACTTTAAGAGACGATTTAAACAGAATGAAAAAGACCAGAAGTTACAAAGGTAGAAGACATGAAGTTGGTTTACCTGTTAGAGGTCAAAGAACCAAATCTACTTTCAGAAAAAGTTCTTCAGTTGGTGTAAAACGTTCAAGAGGATAAGCAAGAGCTTTTTTTATAAATTAAATTATTTAAATTCAATTTTATAAGGAGATGTTTTAATGGGACAACCTAGAAAATCAAGGAAAAAGTATAATACACCACCACATCCTTGGAATGCGGAAAGAATTAA
>OMSA01000129.1 GCA_900313645.1 uncultured Methanobrevibacter sp. | reverse complement strand
TCCTTATCGAAAAAGTATGCAATATCAATGTCATTGTCTTCTGAAACTATACTTGTTGTTATGATGTTGGCGATAGCGCCGCATCCTATAATACCTACTTTCATAGTTATCACACTAAATAAAAAAAGTTTTTAAAAAAAAAGAATAATTGGAAAGATTAAATTTATAATCTTTCAGGGTTGAATTGGGTTTGAGTTTCAACTTGTGGTTGAGGAGTTTCAGGAGCTGGAACTTCAGGGACTGGTGGTTCTGGAGTCATTTTTTTCATGTCTCTTGGGTTGATTAACATGATGTCCCCAATTGCTTGAACTTTATCGAAGTCCACAGTTAACAAATCACTCTGGAAAGATTTCATATTGTTATCCTCAGGCATTTCTCCACGTAACATTCCCATAAATGATCTGGAAATACCTGCAGGTTTTCTTTCATGTTCAATAGCTCTAACTTGTAATTTTGAAATGGTTCCTAACCTAATATTAAGAATTACATCTTCTACACGACCAACATAATGTCCTGTGTTGGTATAAATATCTAAACTGCGTAATTTTGAAACTTCTACCATATTTTACACCACAATATAAAATAATCATTAAATAAATATGTATAAATTTATTTTATTGTTAATATAAATAGTTTTTGTTTTTTAAGCTAATAAATTTCCTTATTTACAAAAAATTTATTAAATTATAAAATTAAAATATAAATTAGACAAAAAAGAGGACTTCAAATGTGGGATACAACAAAAGATTATAGAATTTTAGTGGCAAGCAAAGCAAGAGAAAATTATCTGAATCTAATTCCAACAGCTTCCTTTAGAGGAAGTTGGAATAAAAAACAAGCTATTGATTTAGCAAAGCAGATGAACAGTGATTTTCAATCATTGACTTATTCTTACCTTGAAGGAGACGAACTTGTAAACTCTCCGGATGTTGCTGCTTTAAAAGAAAAAGCTTTAAAGATTATTGAATATTTGGGTGGGGATGACTGGAATAAGAAATTCCTAAGCAACGCTCCAAAAGAAGATCGCGAAAAAACCCAGGAAAACATTGCAAAAGTGAGATTTTTCCTAGATACCATAATCGGTTTGAAAGACCGTCTGGCATTAGGCCCTATCAACGACCCGATTATGGGTGTTGACATTAAAGTTGGAGAAGTGATGAGCGTAACCCAACATCCGAAAAATGAAAACCTTATGCTTTGTAACGTAAACCTTGGAAAACGTGCAATAACTGTTGTAACCAATGATTTAAATGTGAAAGACGAAAATAAGGTAGGCGTATCATTACTTCCGCCACAGGCATTCAGCGATATTGTAAGTGAAGGCATGTTTTTGGGAATGAACGGAAGCATACTGAAAGATGTGGGCGGAGAACTTGGCCAGATGCCTAAAGGAATTCCTATGGAATCCCTTAATGAAACACGAAATCTTGTTGAAAACTATTTAAAATAGAGTCTGATTGGATAGTAGCCAAAGCATACTACTATTTCCAACTCTAACATTATCTTAAATTCAATCCTATCAGTTTTGTTTTTGTCATCTCTTCCACTGCATATTTGATTCCTTCTTTTCCAACACCACTATTTTTAAAGCCTCCAAACGGCATGTTGTCTGTTCTGAATGTTGACTGCTTGTTTATGAATACTGTTCCGGCTTCAATTTCATTAGCGCATCTCATTGCAGCAGAATAGTCAGAGGTAAATACCCCTGCCTGCAGGCCATACTCGGTATCATTTGCAACTTCAATAGCTTCATCCAATGATTTTACACGAATAATTGGCGCTACCGGACCAAATGTTTCATTTACAACCAAATCCATATCCGGCTTAACATTATCGATTACGGTAGCCTCATAAAATGCCCCTTCACGTTTTCCGCCGGTCAATATTTTTGCACCCTCCTTAACGGCCATGTCAACAGTCTGTTCGACTTGCATCGCCGCTTTTTCACTAATTAATGTGCCTAATGTGGTTGTTTTATCCAGCGGATTTCCCATAACCAGTTTTTCTGTTTCGCCAACCAGTTTCTTTGCAAATTCATCAGCAATTTCCTCTTCAACAATTATGCGTTTAACGCCCATGCAGACCTGACCTGCATTTAGAAATGCGCCGTTGATGACTCCCTTTACTGCTTTTTCAATATCTGCATCTTTTAATACAACCAAAGGATCATTTCCGCCAAGTTCAAGTGTTACTTTTTTCATCCCTGCCTTTTGGGAAATCATCAGTCCTGTTGTTACGCTTCCGGTAAATGAAATCTTATCAATTTCCGGTGAACATACCAGATAATCACCGATTTCAGAACCGTAACCTGTGATGACATTGACAACACCGTCCGGAAATTCCTCATTCAAAAGTTCACAGAATTTCATGACAGTTAATGGCGCTTCTGTTGGTGGCTTGACTATCACGGTGTTTTTGCATGCGATGGCAGGCGCAATCTTGTGGATAGTCAGGTTAAGCGGATAGTTGAATGGAGTGATAGCTGCAACCACACCCAGCGGAAGCCTTTGTGTGAATGCAAAAAAGCCTTTTCCGTTTAGGCCTGCATCCAAAGGAACACTTTCACCATAGATTCTTTTTGCTTCTTCAGCAGCCAGTTTGAGTGTCTCGATAGACCTGTCCAGTTCAACCAATGACTCGTTAATTGGCTTTCCGACTTCAAGAGTTAACAGCTTGGCAAATTCTTCACGATTCTGAGTCAATTTTTCACAGACATTAAGCAATTTGTTTGAAATTTTAAACGCTGACATTTCAACCAAACTGCTTTTAGCCTTATTGGCCTCATCAATGGCCAGTTGTGCAGTTTGCAGATGGGCTATAGGCACAGTATCAATAACCTGACCATCATACGGATTTTTAACTTCTTCTGTGTCTTCAGCTGTAACATATTTTCCACCAATTAACATGTCCATTTTATCACCTTAAATAGTATTTTATACTTTAAAATTAAAATAATATACCATGCAAACAAATAGATTTGAAACATTTTTCGATGCAATATTGGCGATTATAATGACAGTTTTAGTGTTGAAACTCTCACAGCCATCTTCACCAACATTAAATGGTCTTTTGGGGATGGAGAATATTTTCGTTTCATATGCTATTTGTTTTTTAATTTTATTCAATATATGGTATGCCAATCACAATTTATTCCATGCCGTTGAAACAATTGACAATTCTGCGGTTTGGCTTTTTGGCATAATGACATTCTTTATTACACTTTTGCCTTATTTTACTATCATAACCCATATTTTAAATACGCTGGCTACAAAGGAAGTGTATAAAAGCAATCCATATAATAAGGAATTGGAAAATTTAAATAATGATTCAGTATATCTGAATTTGCCAGTGATAGTCCTGATTACCGGTTTTATTTTGACTTATACCATATTTGTTCCGGGGATTTATATCTGCTGTTTGATATCAATTGTCCTATGGATAATTATAGGCAGGTACGTAAGGGGTGATGATGATGGAAACTGAGCGCTTTGAAGCATTGATTGACGCTATTTTAGCAATCATCATTACAATTATCGTTTTGGAAATACCTCTTGCCCCAACAGGCACATGGGGAGCATTATTTGAGTTAAGATATGAATTTATAATTTATGCAATAAGTTTTTTAGTCTGCTTTAACTTTTGGAACGTCAACAACAACATATTCAGTTTGGTCAACAAAATAGAC
>OMSA01000055.1 GCA_900313645.1 uncultured Methanobrevibacter sp. | reverse complement strand
CTTTACAACATCATCCTCTTTCACATCTCCAATAAGCAAAGGTGAATCGGGATTATGCAACTTTTGGTTCTTTTTAACCAGCTTCATGTTGCTGTTGGCGTAGCAATACTTGCATCCATGCATACAAGTATTATATAATCCAATATCTCTCCCCATTAAACAATTGCATTCGCGATTATGATATTTTCCTTTAGGGACTTTTAGATTATTTCCAATAGCCTTTTCAAGCACCTGTTGGGTCATGCATCCTGTCGAATCGAAACCGAACTGGTCAAGCAGTGTGCCCTCAACACATGTTTTCATCTGAATGCCATATTCACCAGCAATTTTAGCAAAGTTTTCACCGATGATTAACCGTTCTTCAACTGTAACCTCATTGGCTTCAGGAAAATTCCTCAAAACCTTCTGATACAAATCGATGAAACTGATAGTGCAGTCAGAAGTGTATTCATGCAGTTCGGATGCCATTTCCTCAAACTTTTCAATGTGAAAATCAATATCATATTTTTCAGTTATAAAAATTGGATCATATCTCCAGGACACAGCATTAATTCCAACACCCTCAGACAACACCTTGAATGTTTTTATAACCTTTTTATAGTCCGGAACATTTACTTCAATGTCCTTGCCGTATGGAGTGATTGTTGTAAACCAAAACTGTTTATACTCAGACAGTTTATCCAAGTTTTTTACCATCGGCTTTGGATTTTTAGAGCAAAAACATATAACGTCAACCGTCTTTGGATTGAAATTATATTTATAAAGTTGGTTATTATACGGGTTTTTGCTGATTACAAAACCCTCATCAATCCTGTTCAAGAACCATTTTGAGTAAAAAGCAGGAATGTCAGTTCTTGTACCGGTATTTATTATCATAAAAAAAGAAAAAGAAAAAGAGATTATAAATCTCTTCCGAATATGTGTACGGCTGCAGTACCACCGGTACCTCCAATGTTGTGGGTCATACCGATTTCTGCACCGTCCACTTGACGTTTGCCTGCTTCGCCTCTGAGTTGCCATACAACTTCAGCAGCTTGAGCGATACCTGTAGCACCTAATGGGTGTCCACGTGCCTTAAGACCTCCGGAAGTGTTGATTGGGAAGTCACCACTCCTGCCATTTCATAAGCTTTTCTGGATGCGACTTTTGTAGATTCAATGGTAGTAATATCTTTTCTGTCGTGTAATGTTAATGTTCCAGAAGCTTGTGCAGAAGCTTTTACATAAATTGGAGTGTCAGTGTACTTTTTAGCATCTTCAGCAGGCACCATTACAACAGCCGCTGCTCCGTCACTAACTGGAGAACAGTCTAAAAGTGTTAATGGGTCTGCAACCATAGTGGAGTTGATAACCTTATCAACAGTCACTTCAAATGGGAATTGTGCATTTGGGTTTTTGGATGCGTTCTTGTGGTTTACTACTGAAAATTGTGCCAGTTGTTCACGGGTAGTTCCGTATTCGTGCATGTGTCTTTTTGCAATCATTGCGTACAATGACGGGAAGGTTGCTCCTTGTTGAGCTTCCCATTCCTGATCTGAAGCTGTAGCAATAGCTGGAGTAGCATCCACTACATCAGTCATCTTTTCAACACCTGCAGAAATTACAACATCATGGAAACCTGATGCAACTGCCATAATACCTTGCCTTAAAGCCAATCCTCCTGATGCACAAGCAGCTTCAACTCTTGTGGTTGGAACTGGATTAAGACCTACGTGATCAGAAATAAGTGCTGCAATGTGTTCCTGTTCTACAAGCATCGACGATAGCTTTTATTCCTGCTTCAGCAATTAAATCCCTAAATGAGGAATCCCATAATTCACCAAATTTTGTCTGTGAAACTCCGATAATCGCAACATCTCTCATATTTAAGCCCCCTTACATTTTAATTTTGCCTTTGAATTTAGCATAAACAGCATAATCAACATATGTTTTTTGATCAATGATTTCCTGTGTTTTTGGAGCTAAATCTCTTCTTTCTTCAATTTCATCTTTAACTGTTATTGTAAATGCGTCACTACCTGCACCTGAACCGTATGAGATAACAAAAATATTGTCTCCAGGATTAGCAACATCCAAAATATTTGATAATGCCAATGGTACAGCACCAGAATAGGTGTTTCCAATATTAGGAGTGAGCAATCCTTGTTTGATTTGTTCGGATGTGAATCCTAATTTTTTACCTGCCCTTAAGTAAAATTTACCGTTAGGCTGGTGGAAACATGCATAATCGTAATCTTCAGGTTTTGTGTCAGTTTCTTCAAGTAACATTTTTGCTGCACTTAAAACATGCTTAAAGTAAGCAGGTTCACCTGTGAAACGTCCACCGTGAGAAGGATAATCTTGACCTTCCCTTCTGTAAAAATCAGGAGTGTCTGTTGTAAAACTGCAGGTATGAGTAATATCTGCAAGGGTATTTTCTTTTCCGATAATATAAGCGGCACCACCGGCAGATGCAGTGTATTCCAAAGCATCTCCAGGAGCTCCCTGTGAGGTATCAGCACCAATAGCCAATCCGTATTCAATCATACCTGATTCAACAAGACCCATGGTCATTTGAATACCAGCGGTTCCTGTTCCTGCTTTACAAGCAAATTCCAAATCAGCTGCAGTCAACTTTGGAGTTGCACAAACTGCTTCAGCAACAATGGAAGCAGTCGGTTTTACTGCATATGGGTGTGATTCGGAACCGACATAAACAGCACCGATCTTACTTGGGTCAATTTGAGCTCTTTTAAGAGCATATCTCGCAGCGGTTACTGCAATAGTTGCAGTATCTTCATCAGCAGAAGGTACCGATTTTTCATTAACAACCAATCCGTTTGATAAAGCTACAGGGTCATCACCCCATACTTTAGCAATTTCTTCTACCTTTATTCTATATGATGGCACATGTGCCCCATATCCTACTATTCCTACCATTAAATCACCTTGAATAATAATCTTAACGTAATTAAAAATTATTTTAATTATTTATATTATATTTTTATTATTATATAAAATTAACTAAAAAATAGGTATTTTTAAAACAAAATAAGAATTTTTAAAAAAAATAATAAACCAAATGCAGTTGCCGGGATTCGAACCCGGGTTGTAGGCTTGGAAGGCCCAAGTAATAACCAGACTATACCACAACTGCAATAAAAAATGCGGCGTCCGGGATTTGAACCCGGGTCTCTAACGTGGCAGGCTAGAGTCTTAACCAGGCTGGACTAACACCGCATGAAAACTAACAACAATTAAACTTATGTTATAATAATATATAAATGTTTCGTTTAAAAGGAAAAAATGAAAGATAATTAGATTTTTACGGCTGTAATGCAAATCCAATCATTTTCTTCATTGATATAAGCCTTGAAATCCTTAAATCCTGATTTTTCTAGAGATTCCTTCAGGACCTCTTCAGAATAAATTTTCATATCCAAAAGTTCAACCAGGTCATCATACTTTTCCATTTCGCCTTCACGATAAACGGCTTCATTACAGAAAAATACCAATCCACCTTTTTTAAGGACTCTATTAACCTCTTTTAAGTCATTTAAAAAATCTGGCCAGAAATATATTGTTTCAAAGCCTGTTACAATATCAAATGTCTCATCATAAAACGGCATATCAGAAACTGATCCCTGCAAAACGTTGACTATGCCCTTATCGATTGCCTCCTGGTTTAGCTTAATTGACTTTTCGACACTGACTTCGGAATAATCTATTCCTACAACACGGCCGTTTTGTGAAATCTGCTCGGCGAATCTTTCTATATTCCTTCCGCCACCGCATCCGATATCCAGAATCTTGCTGTCCTCGCGAATCTCAAAATGGGAAACACCCCATTGAGCCATTGATTCGTGGGATTTGTTCATCCTGTCAAGTATCTGGTGGCCCAATTCGCCTACAGGTTTTCTTGCGTTTTTAATCAGTTCCTTATTTTCGATATGGTGGCCGGTATTCACTTTATCGTCTTCACTCATATTATCACTTTTTCATTCCTTTACGTGTTTTGATAGCCTGTCCTGTTTCAAACTGTTCGATTTCGCATGCACCAAGAAGTGATTTACCATAAGCCAACAGCTTATCTTCCTCATTGACAATCAGCACCTCATCTTTAGCGCGAATGTCCTTATCACATTCCACAACAAATTTACAGAAAACACTTTTTCCATCAAGTGCAAATGGTTCTGAATCTTTATTTACCACAACTCTGTTTAGCGGATAAGGCATTGCATTGTGAAGCCTTTTTGCACCTTCTTTTGATAAGATCAGATAGGAATCAGAAGCCCTCATGTTCACAATCAGGACTTTTCCGTCATAGATGTGTCTGATTTTGCCTGTCTTTTTACTTTTTTCTATGTTGATGTTTCCGGTGAAAAGCGCATCTCCCGCTCCCACACCAAACTGATAGTCTGCAATGGCCTTAACCTTTTTAACATCATCCTTGACGTATCTTATTTCATCAGAAGATATGCATTTGTTGTACAGTCCGATTTCCAAATCGCTGATGACTTTTGAATGAATCAACACTTGTTCATAATATTCTATGAATTCTGAAATGAAATCCTCCAGAAATTCTATACTGTCCACATCACGGATTTTTGGAGAATCATTCTGGCTTAAAGGATAGACTTCATCAATTTCCAGAGGTATCAAACCAAATGGAATATCCAAAACCATGAAATCAGTATTTTCAATATCTATCTCCTGTTCACTGCCATATACGAAAAATTCCCCTAATTTGCCTGAGATGAATTTTGAGTAAGGCTTTCTTGTTGGAGGCAAAATAACCAGGTCTCTTTTTTTAGGCATTTCACGTAATTTCTGCATGTGTCTTAGAACTTCAGGCCTGCATAATGATTCGGGACCTGTGTAGAAGAATGCGGATTTTTTGCTTCTAGGATCATACTGTTCTAACTGGCTTGAGTAATTTCCAAGCTGTCTTCTTGCTTCCAAAAGTGCAGGATGAGCTCTGCATCGCTCTTCGACAAGTTCCATCAGGTTTCCGTCATATATTGCCTGTCTGATTAATCTTAATTCTGCAAATGAAACATGAAGATTATGTTGGGCTATCAAATCTCTTCTTTGCTCTTTAGGCATTGCCCTTAAATCGTCAGGAGTGTAATTGGTACAAACTTCACATGAACATGGCATTTCCTGCAGGTTTTCCAGTTTAAAAGTTCCCCTTGTTGACAAAAGCCTGTCGTCCTCTGCATATAAGATGTATGCCGCAGAGTCAAACAAATCACATCCCATGGCGACACATAATGCAAATATCATAGGATGGCCTGCTCCCATAAGGTGGCGTGGTGTGTCATCGCCAAGTTCCTTCATTGAGTTCATAACCACCTCGACAAGATCCTTGTAGTGATATGATTCCATCAGCGGAACTACAGCACCTATAGGATATAAGTCTGCATCCAGCTTTGACAATTCTCTTGCACATTCGCGTCTTAAATCAAGAAATGTTGAACCCTGAACTACTGAATTTAAAAGCATGTCCATATTTTTCTCTTTTTTATAGGCAACTGCTTCACGAGCTCTTTCAAGGGTGATTTCCAAATCACTTTCGGCTTTCTGCCTGTCCACAAACGGAGCTGTCGGAATATCAAGACTTGTTCCGATGTCTGACTTAATCAAATCCTGAAATTCGATGACTTCCTTGTTTGTTATCTCAACATCCCCATAAACGGAAAGCTGAAATGAACCTGAATCGGTCATAATCGGACCGTCAAAATTAATTAGATTATGCAATCCTTCTTCAATAGCCTTTTTCTTTAATTCATCATCCTTATAAATCAGATATGCATTGGTAATTACAATATCCGCACCGTATTTACCGACATCTATTGCCTGTTTTCTCGGATGAATTACCGGCATCAGTGCAGGTGTTTTAACGTCCCCATGCTTGGTTTTAAGCACACCAACACGAGCCATATTATCTTTTGCCTTAATCTCAAACATTTGTAATACCTTACTAATATTAATTAAAATAAGATTTAAATTAGAAATTATATAAATTTTGCTCCTAAAACAGATGAAAAATGTTATGATAATGTAAAAAAATAAATTAGGCTAAAAATTGAGTTTAAAAAAAAGAGAAAATTGAGTCTGAGTTTACATTACCTCACCACGGCGTGCAGATATCACACACATGATAACCAAATATTTAAAGTTTTAAAAACTAAACTATTTCTTAGATAAAATGAGTTATGAAGATAGTGCTAGAATAATTAATGACGATATCTTTGATCTGGTGAATGAATATTTTCAACATGAAAAAAATGGTCGAAATAATGAAAGCAGGGTTGATTTTTTTGATACTTATAAAAATTATTTCGTTTTAACCGATGATGGATCTTATTCTATTAATTCAAAAGAAATAAATCATAAAGTTGAAACATTACATACATCTACCGGAGCAATAAGTGAGTCATTTGAAAAATTTATAAAACCTATGAAATTTGATTATACCGAAGACATTGCCATTTTAGACATATGTGCAGGATTGGGCTACAATTCATCAGCAGCAATAGCTGATTTTTTAAAACATTCCGATAAGAACTTGACTGTTGATATGGTTGAAATATCAAAGGCAACATTTGCATGCGGAATATTGGTCCCGTCTCCAATACCTGAACATGACATAACCAAGAAAGCCATCGAAAAAGAACTGATTGCTGAGGACTATGCGGCTTTAAGTCTTGAAAAAGCCGAAATTCCCAAAAACATTAACATCAACGTCTACATTGAAGACGCAAGACAGACCGTCCAGAGACTGGATGATGATACTTACGATGCGATATTTCTAGACCCTTTCAGCCAGAACATGGCGCCTGAGCTATTTTCAGTGGAGCTGTTTAAGGAGTTCAGACGAATAATAAAGGATGATGGAATAATTGCAACATACACATCTTCAGCACCTGTCAGGGCAGGATTTATTGAAGCCGGCTTTTACATAGGACTTGGGCCGATTTTCGGAAGAAAGCAGGGAGGAACTCTTGCAAGCCCAAATCCGCTAATGCTTGACTGGTCACTTCCAAGAAACGATGAGATAAGAATTGCACTTTCAGATGTGGGAATTCCTTTTAGAGATCCCAACCTAAATAGCTCAAGCGATTTCATTTTAGAAAAAAGAACCGAAGAAAGGCATCTGGCACGCCATAACACCAAAATCTCATCCGCCGTTAAAACACCAATATTTTTAGGATGCGAAATGGATGATGAAAAGCTTAAAAGACGTGTTGAACGCAATTTAGAAAAAATGAATATTCCTTCAACAACTTCAGCTGAGGCGAACTACCTTGTAGAAGTTGAAAACGAATACAGCGAAAAACAGGACAGCGAAAACAATTCAACAAATCGTATTTTAGAGATGAAAAAAAGATTAAAAAAAGTTAAAGAGGGAAATTAGAGTCTTACATAATTTCCGCTTTTAAGTATATATGCAACTTCCTTGGTTGTTTTAACCGGACTTACAAGTACTCTAAGGTTTCCGCCTGAACCTCCGTGATTATGACCGAATATAGACCAGTCAGAGTCACAGTTGGCACATACTATAATACCTTCAGCACTACTTCCTTCACCGTTACCTGTAGCCGGGAAAATTCCATAGTTGGTAGTTTCAGAACCTGCAAAGAAAATGTCCCAATAAAGTTCATGGCTACCACAATAAGGACATACTCTCTCCAATTCAACCATATAGAACTGATAACCATATATTGACACTTCATTTACAGCAGACGGCCTTCCAATAGCCAAGATGGTTTTTCCATCATCAGAAACCCCATACTTAGAATAAGTGTGGCCCGCTCCATATTCGACTACAAACAATTTTGTATGAAGAGTGAATCCGTTACGTAAATCCTTACTGCTGACTATATAGGTACCTGCCTCCAGATTAAAGTTGACATTAGCCTGACCTTTTGAATTAGTCTTTACAGTGTATTTTTCAGTTCCGATTGTAATCTGCATATCGGTATTCTTTGCAAAGCTGCCATCCGAATTATAGAGAATTGCAGTAAATGTCGAAGACTGATTTGCTATAGCCGCAATATCATGAGCCTCTACTGTAGCTAAGTTAACATAAACATATCTGCTCAGGGCATAGCCTGTATAAGGGTCAACAGATTTAAAAATATATGTTCCCTTTGCAAGTTTAAAGTTAAGAGTTGCAACACCGTTTGAATCTGTCTGAACAGTCTTTTTGGATCCTGCAACATAAATGTTCATCTTTACATTCTTAGCCAAAACCCCACTGGACCTGTATAATGTCACCTGGAATTTGGTTGGAATGTTACTGTAAGTAGTGACTGAACTAGCATACAATGTTGACTTGACAGTTACCTTATTGGTTTTCTTCTCACCAGTAACCGGATTGATTGAAACAACATTGAAAACACTAGGGGTTGAAATAATGCCTAATCTTGCAATACCTTTTCCATCTGTTTTAACATAGAAATATGTTTTCTTTGCATAGAATCTAATATATTTATATTTTAAAACCTCACCATTCTTACCGTAAAATATGGCACAGAATTTTTTAGGTCCTTGATAATATTTAGTTATATCATATGCAGTAATTGAAGATTTTACGGTTATATTATTAGAAATCTTATATCCGTTAGGATGAACTGCATAAATTACATGATTTCCAACCGGCAAACTCAATTGCAAATAAGCTACACCGTTGGCATTTGTTTTTCTTACATAGGTTTTGCCTTTTAAAATAAACCTTACATTTGTATTGCTTAACGGTTTACCGTGTGCATCTAAAAACTTTGCTAGATATTTATTTCCACCGTTGTAGGTTTTTGTAACATCCTTACCTATTATAACCGGCAAAACTTTAATTTTATTTTTTACTGACGCATTTCCATAACTAGCAGAAACGTCATACATATTAGGATTTAAAGAAATACGAAGTGATGCTACTCCTGAATCATCAGTGACTCTAACGAAAGTAGCATTATTAATAGTAAATCTAACTTCCGCCCCTACTACGGGCTCGTCTCCATTTAATAACGTGACTTGATAACTGGATCCGTTTTTATAATACATCAGTAGATTACTGCCTGATAATGAATAATCAGGTTCCTCATCCACTCCAGTATCAGTCTCATCAGTAGATGAAATATCCAAATCACCCGATGGGGGTTCTTCATCTACATCATTAGCAATCATGTCATCAGTTGAATTTGAGTCAACCGCTGCAACTGCAGACATGGACAACATGAAAACCAATGTCATAAGAATTAAAGTAATTTTTTTGTTAAACATACGTTAATCTCCTTTAACATTTGTTCTTAATAAAATATTTTTACTTAATGTATAAAAAGCTTTTGATTTTTAAAATAAGCTTAAAAAAGCTTAATTTAGGTAAAATAAACTCGTATGCATTTATAAATACAATGAATAGCTCAAATTAAATGAAAGTTCATTCAAAAGACAAATTATCATTGAAATTGAAATAATCATAATC
Source organism: uncultured Methanobrevibacter sp. (assembly GCA_900313645.1). GTDB lineage: Archaea > Methanobacteriota > Methanobacteria > Methanobacteriales > Methanobacteriaceae > Methanocatella. The sequence continues at coordinate 730 of OMSA01000055.1, read as the reverse complement.
ATTATGAGTTAAAAAATATCTTAAAAATAATTAAACAGATGTTTAAAGGATTAAGAATTAAAAACAAGGCAAAACAAGGCTAATAATTAAAAAATAATAAAATAAAATAAAAAAGGATTTTAAGCCTTTTATTTTAAAAATTAAGGCCTAAAATTAAATTTTTACAAAAAAATTAAAATTGAAAAAATTTTTACTCGACAGTTACACATTTTGCCAAGTTTTTAGGCTTATCAGGGTCATGACCTTTTTCAAGAGTAATATAATATGCAATCAGTTGCAATGGAACAATATATACTAAAGGTGCAATGATCTCCTTGACTTCACTGTTGACTGAAATAACATCATCAGCTTTTGACTTAAGAGATTCATCATTATCTGAACCAATAGCCAGCACATTAGCTCCACGGGATTTGACCTCTTCCAGATTACTCATTGTCTTTCTGTAGTTATCTCCAGGAGGAATTATAACAACTACAGGAATTCCCTCATCAATCAATGCCAGAGGACCGTGTTTAAGTTCTCCTGCAGCATATCCTTCACCGTGAATGTATGTAATCTCCTTAAGCTTCAATGCTCCCTCAAGAGCTGTAGGATATGAGTATCCCCTTCCAAGATAGAAGAAGTCAGAAGCATAATTGTATCTCTTGGAGAGATCTTTTACCAAATCGACACTCAGTAAAACCTCATCGATGAAATCAGGAACCTTATCCAGTTCATTTAAAAGTTCCAC
>OMSA01000054.1 GCA_900313645.1 uncultured Methanobrevibacter sp. | reverse complement strand
ATTATACTCTGATATTAATGCTAATGATACAATGTTGCTAAATAGGCAAAAGTTTTTTTGGCCATGATTATAATTGAGCTTTAATGATATAAATATTTTAGGTATACCTAAATTTTTTAGTAAATTATAGAATAATCAGAAAAAAATGGAACATTAAAAAAAGAAAAAATTAGAAGACGAATTATTTGCGTCTTCTTAATGGCAATAAAATTAAGCCTAAAACAACAATCAATGCCATGAATATAGGATTACCTGTTTCATGCATTTTAGAAACAGTTGAATCAGATTTAGCATCTTTATCAGCTGTTTTTTTGTCTGAACCATGATCTTTAATTTTATCATGTGGTCCGCCGACTTTCACAACACTTACAACCTTACTGGATGCCTTGTTGTTTGACATGTTGCTGTCCTTTTCATTTGATGATACAGTGGCAGTATTAGGATAATTGCCCACTTTATCAATGATAACAGTAACAGTCAAGGTAACGCTGGAACCGTTGGCCAGTTTGCCAATAGTCCACTCTCCGGTATTTTTGTAATAGTCTTTTGAAGATGCTTTAACAAACTTGAATTTTGTTAATTGAGAATCAACGACTTTAACGCCGGTTGCATCATTAGGACCGTTATTGGTTACTGTGAAAGTGTAGGTAACTTTATCACCAGGTTTAATTTTAGTTTTATCCACTGTTTTAACAATTTGAACATCAGCGACAGGTTTAACTGAAACGGATACAGAACCGTTGTTGTTTGTATAATCTGTTTCAGGTTCCTCGATACTGACTGAAGCAGGAACTGCTTTAGTGCCTAGGAAGTTGGCCTGAGCAATGATTGCCAATTTGACGGTTTCGTCATTTGCCAAATCACCAATAAACCATAAACCTTTTTTGGCATCATAACTTTGAGATGAAGCGGATGCCTTAAGTAAGGCTCTTTTGCTTTGATAATTCTTATCAGTGCAATTATCAGATACATATACGAAGCCTTCCGGGATACTGATTTTAGCAATGACGCCAGTTGCATCACTAGGTCCTTTATTGTGAACAGTAACGATGAATTCCACGTAATCTCCATAGTCTACATTTGGCCTATCGACAGTGATTTTAAGTTCCACATCGATAATGACCACCTTAACAACACCTGAACCTTTGGAAGGCTGATAAGTGTTATTTCCAGCATAGTCAGCTGAGTCAGGATAATCTCCAGGTTTGAAATCATCCGGAATATGCCAGGTTATGTTACCTGTACCGTTAGTAATGTTCACTTCATGGGTTGTACCGTCAGGCAAAGTAACGTTCACAGTTCCATTGAACGGCTCACCATCATCGGTAGTCACGTTTACAGGAATTGTTACGTTTTGACCAGGAGTACCGGTTACGTTTCCTATTTCTGTATTGGTAGGAATAGGAATAACTCTAACATATCCTGGACCGTGGGAAGGTAAATATGGGTATCTTCCAGTAAAGTTAGCTTTGTCAGGGTAATCTCCAGGTACGTAAGTCTCTGGGATTTTCCAGACTGTGCTGCCAGTACCGTTTACAATATCCACTATCTTACTTGTTCCATCTGGGAAAGTAACATTCACTTGACCTGTGAAAGGAATACCGTCATCAGCTGTGACATTGACCGGAATGGTTACATTATGACCTGCATAGCCTGTTACATTACCTATGGTTGTAATGGTAGGAATCGGAATGACTTCTACGTTTCCAGTGCCGTTGGAAGGCAAGTATGTAACATTACCGCTATAATTGCCCGGAACAGTGTAATTGCCAGTAGGTAAATCACTAGGGATTGTCCAAGTCACATTACCTGTACCGTTGGTAATTGTCACTTCCTTAATATCACCGTCAGGCAAAGTAACATTAACTTTACCGTTGAAAGGTTTGCCGTCATCAGCAGTCACATTCACAGGAATTGTAACGTTTTGTCCAGGATAACCGGTAACATTACCTACAGTAGTATTGGTTGGAATAGGTAAAACCTTAACGTTTCCAGAACCGTTGGAAGGCAAGTAAGTCTCATTACCTGTGTAGTTGGCATGATCCGGATAATCGCCAGGAACATAAGATTCTGGGATTTTCCAGGTTGTATTTCCAGTACCGTTAGTGATATCAACAATCTTGCTTGTACCGTCTGGGAAAGTAACATTGACTTTTCCGGTGAACGGCTTGCCGTCATCAGCAGTCACATTCACAGGAATTGTAACTTCCTGACCAGGATATCCGGTAACATTTCCAATTGTTGTATTGGTTGGAATAGGTAAAACCTTAACGTTTCCAGTACCGTTGGAAGGCAAGTAAGTCTCGTTACCTGTGTAGTTGGCATGATCTGGATAATCGCCAGGAACGTAGGATTCTGGGATTTTCCAGGTTGTATTTCCAGTACCGTTAGTGATATCAACAATCTTGCTTGTACCGTCTGGGAAAGTAACATTAACCTGACCGGTAAATGGCTTGCCGTCATCAGCAGTCACGTTAACAGGAATTGTAACGTTTTCACCAGGATATCCGGTAACATTTCCAACAGTGGTATGGGTAGGTATCGGTTCAACTGTCACTTCATCGCTAGCGTTTTTAACATTTTCATTATCTTCAAAGCGTGCTGTTACATTGTTTTCGAATGTACCTCTTATTGTTGTATTGAAGTATATCTTAAATGAAGCAGATTCATTGATATCCAATGATTCAATATAGAAATAAGACATGTCAGAAGTCTTTATAATATTCCACTCACCTTTAACACTTAAGAAAGTATCATAAATCAAGGCGGAATTGTATTGTTCAAATACACGGACATCTTTTATTGCTCTATCTCCAGTATTGGTTACATTGATTGTGAAAACTGCCTTATCTCCTACAATAATTGGACTTGTTTCAACAACTTTAGTAACATTTAAACTAGGATTGTATACTGTAGTGTTTTCACTTGTTGAAGTTTTATTTTCCACTTCACCAGATGTTACATTAACAGTATTGTTATATACACCAGGTTGAGTGAGTTGGACAACTAAAACCAATGTAGCATTTCCCTTTACAGTAATATTGCCGTTATATGTAAATACACCATCATTATTGTAAGACCATTTGTCCTTATCGGAATAATCGATCAATACAAAACGATCTGTGAACTTATCATGGACTTTAATGTTGGTTAAATTAACTTCACCAGTATTATTAATGAAGATTGTATAATTTACGGTTTTATTCACATCAATGCTTCGTAAATCTACAGTCTTATTAACTGTGAAATTAGCAAAAAGAACATTAACAGTCCTATTAGCAGTAACATCAGTTTTATTTTCATTACAGTTGACACTGACAGTATTGTTCAATGTGCCTAAAGCTGTGGCTCTTGCAACTATCCAAAGCTTGGTTGAACCGGACAGATTATCAATTCTCCAGACTACAGTTCTGCTGGCACTGTAATAAACTCCTTCTGAGGAATAATACTCTAAACCGACAGGCAAGGTATCTACAACAGTTACATTGGTAGCAGTGAGTAAACTGGTATTATTGACAGTGATTGTAAAGTTGACTAAAGTGCCGTTAATCATGTCAGTCACATTAGCTGTCTTTGTAATGTTTAATATGACAAATGGGAGCACTTCAAACTTAGCAGTATTTGAGACATTTGTGTAATATTTGTCCCACTCATGTTTTGCTTCAACTGTATAATTGCCCGCCTTATAGTTACGGGCTATTTCAGTAACGTTTCCGTAAATATATGTTAGATTTTCGGTCCAAGGAACAATAACTTTACCCTTTTCATCAGATATTTGATATAACAATGATTGAGCATATTCCCTGTCATCCTGCCAAATTTGGGTGTCCTTATTGGTTACACGGTCTGCGCCTAAAATTGGATTAATCCAACCTTGTTCATTCTCATAAAATGTTTTGTTTTCCAATTGGCCAGCACCATTAACGACTTCATATGTAATGTTTTTTAGGAAAACATTGTCAGTACTATCGGTTTTATCATTCCAGATTGCATTAACAATATTGTCACGGCCATATAAAGTCATTTTGATTGTAACATTGCTTGGATAATAAGTAAGATTTTTATCGATGTCAATTGTTATTTTGACAGCATCTGCCCTGTTTTTACCGAATTTAATATTTTCAAGGTAAATCTCTGAATCTTTTTCGAGATAAATTGCAGAACCGCTAGTTGCATTATTGCCGTTGAATTTTGCATTAATGATTTTAATACTTGATGGATAAGTACCGCTAACTCCAATTGCTCCACCATAATTGGTAGCATTATTGTCTTTAAATTCTAAATCAGAGAATTCACACTCAGATTCACTAACGAGAATAGCGCCTCCATTTGAGTGAGCTCGGTTATTAATAAAATAACTATTGTTAGTTAGAGTAAATTTTCCATAAACCCATGAATAAATAGCTCCGCCAGAATTAGCAGAATTATTTATAAATGTGGAATTGTTTATTGTTGGGTTATTACATTCCAAACGAACAGCCCCTGCAGTATCATCTGCAGAGTTATTAAGGAAAAGACAGCTTAAAATAATCCCTACCTCATTATCATCAGTATAATCCCAAAAAATAGCACCGGCATTTTCAGCAGAGTTCTTGGTGAAATTGGAATTAAAAACTTTACCATTTACACCGCTCCATCTTATAGCACCAGCATTCTCAGCAGCATTATTCTTAGTGAAATTAGAATAGGAAACATGACCATTCGCACCTTTCCACTGAATAGCACCACCATTTTTAGCAGTGTTATCAGTGAAATTAGAGTAAAATACTTCACCATTCTCACTTTCCCACATGATAGCTCCACCTTCATCATTAGCATGGTTTTCAGTGAAATTAGAATAGGAAACATGACCATTCGCAGCTTTCCACTGAATAGCACCACCTGAAGTAGCAGAGTTGTTGAAGAAATTACAGTTATCTGATATATTACCCTTTTTGGCTTGCCAGAAAACAGCACCACCAGACTTTTCTAGCGCACGATTGTTCATGAAAACTGACTCAGATATAGTTCCATCAGATGCCATATTAGTGTCCTCATAATTATCGAAATTTCCCCAGAAAATAGCTCCTCCATAATATTCTTCAGCGGTATTATTTAGGAACTTGGATTTAGATACAATTCCATTATTTCCTTGCCATATAATGGCACCACCATCATAAGTAGCAGTATTCTTGGTGAAATTAGAATTGGAAACATTACCGTTTTCACCATTCCATAAGATAGCCCCGGCCTCATCAGCAGTGTTATCTGTGAAATTGGAATTAAAAACCTTACCGTTTTCACCATCCCAACAGACAGCACCGGCATTATTTTCAGCATAGTTTTCAGTGAAATTGGAATTGTCAACAAGACCATCATTTCCATTCCATCCAATTGCTCCATTATCATCAGCATGGTTTAAAGTGAAATTACAGTTGTCAACAAGACCCTTATATCCATTCCATTCAATTGCACCACAATATTGAGCATGGTTATCGGTGAAATTGGAATTTAGTATCCTTACAAATTCTGCGTTACCACCTACTTTTGCAGCACCTGCATAAAATCCGGCAAACCCCTCGCCATGATCGACATCATCAATATAAACAAAGTTGGAGAGGAATTCACAGTGGTTTACAGTAACACGGGAAGAGTCTATTTCCAGTGCACCTGCAGAGGAAAATGGTCCAACTAGGTCTTTGTCAGTTAAAACATTTATAGTGCCATTATATTCCACATGGTTGTCTTTAAAGATACATCTTGTAATATTGGTTTTATCAGCACCATCCTCAACCATGACCGCACCTGCGTGTACGGCAGTATTGCCTGTGAAATTACATTCTATTACTGAACAGCTTTCACCTGCAATGGATAACGCTCCTCCGTGGTATAACACCTTACTGTTTGTGAAATTACATCTGTATATCCTCCCATTTTTGGGATTGCTCTCATTATTTCCCCAGGAAACTGACCCTCCGAGTTGATATGCGAAATCATCGGAAAAGTCACAATATGCAAGATAACCATAATCACCATTCCAGTAAATGGATCCTCCTCTATCCCAGGTGGTGTCATTGGTAAATTGAACAGAGTTATTATGGAAAACGGAATTGGTTACCTTTCCATTTTCTCCATTCCACAATATTGCACCTCCAGGATTGCCATGCCCGTTTGCTAATGAGTTGTGATAGAAATATGAATTATTTATAACACAATTAGCCGCATTATCTTCAACAACAACCGCATGTTTACTTGCATGGGTAAAATTGATGTTGTTTAAAGTAATGCCTGAGCTGGATAAGGTAAATATTCTGGCAAGATTTTTTGCATCTATTGTTTTGCCGTTACCTTCAATAGTAAGGCCCTGGGCTGAAATGGAAATTCCAGCTGCATCATCTCCTGCTACAAATTCGTAGCTTTTGTTTAAGCTGATGGTAGTATGGCCCTGGCTGATTTCCTGAGTGATATAATTATTAAGCTCAGTGAAACTTCCAGGATCTGGAGAATCGCCAAGAGATTCCTGATCAGTTGCGTTTAAAGCCCCATCAGTTGAATTGTCGGCTGCATTTACAGCACCTATGCTTAGAATAATCAAAATTGCTAAAATAATGAATAACCTTTTGCTTTTCGTATTTTCACCTCCTTTTAAATTAATCGGATAAAATATCATATTATAATAAAAGAAATTATTATAACAGTAAAATATATATTCCAAATAATATATAACATTTTTGAAAATAAAGCAATGTGGAGGAATATCAATATGAAAAAAACTGAATCAAGTCTTTTGCATTTAATTATTAGTTTCTAAGTAAACCAAATAGTTAACCAGAAAACTATATCTGTTTTTCTTCAAATCCAATCCGAATGCTGATTTAAATATGAAGCTTCTTTAAAAGTCCATATAACATCAGATTACAAAAAAATGGAATCAACAATTAATTTTAAATAAATCTCATTATATAACTATTATCAAAGGGGTGGAAAATGAAATTTGAAAAGATTATTGAATTTCATAGCTATGACAAATTTGGAGAAATCCTATACATCTTGCACAAAAACAACAGAAAATACCTGAACGATGCTCTTTCAAAGCATGATTTAAATCTGCTCCAGGCAATGTGCATCCTGACTCTTGATGAAAAAAGTGACCTGAGCCAGCAGGATTTAACTGACATACTATTTTTAACTAAAAGCGGAATCACAAAAGCGGTCAAGAAACTGGAAGCCATGGGATATGTTGAAAGGACAAAATCAAAAACTGACGCCCGCCAGCATGTTTTGAACCTAACCGACAAAGGAAAAAAAATAATTCCAACCCTTCGTGACATCAATGACGAATGGGAAAGCAAGATGGGCCTTCCGGAGTTGGACGATTCATTTATAAGGATTTTGCATAATCTGGCATATAAGTCAATCGATTTGAACTCCAAAGAATAATGTATATTTTTTTGAAAAGATCAAATATTTAGGAATGCCTTTAAAAAAATAAAAATAAAAAAATAATGAAGTTATGAGGAGGCCTCATCAACTTCTTCAAAATCCACCTTTTCACCTATCAGCTTAAGACCCACATACATTGCAACGATACCTACAGGCAGGGAATAATAGAATGGAACTCCCAAACCGGCCGGGATGTAACCTACCAATATTGTGATTGTACCGACAAATATTGAATAGTACATCTGGGTGGTTACGTGATCAATGTGGTTACAGCTGGTACCCATC
>OMSA01000053.1 GCA_900313645.1 uncultured Methanobrevibacter sp. | reverse complement strand
AGAATCAAGTCCTACAAGCGCATCAAGTTCGGCAAACGGATCGCCGTCATCATCTGGTCGGGCGGTCGCCCCGCGACCGCCGCCGCCAATTCCATCCGCCTCAAGAAGCGCGGCAATCAGGTCATTCACCGTAAACGCAGGCGAACTGCTTTCTATGCGAACCGCATTCGCCCTATTCAGTATCGCAGACAATGTCGGATGAAAGTGGGGTGCTGAGCCGCTCTCGACCTTTGGCATCACGTTTATCTCGTCCGCAACCTTCTTGCAATACCGCACACAGTCGACCCTGCCGGCCCTGAGCGCATTTACAACATCCTGACGCGCCATTTCGTACAACGCAAGGAATAGCGCATGAGGGACAACATGCGAAAGCCTCATTTTCTGCGCAATCTCACCTGCGCGGCAAATAACGCGCATTGCCGCCTGATTCGCTTGTATGTTTGTTAAAACTCGGCTCATGATTGACATTAACCCGCTATTGTGATACAATGTCTATGTTTTCTATTGCAATAGGATGAAAAGATGACACAGACTGGCGTAAGCATTCGGATGGACAATGATCTGAAACGTGATTTCGGATCATTCTGCGACACAGTGGGCATGACCATGTCCACAGCATTTGTCATCTATCTGATCAACATGCAGATTAAAACATGGGAAAACTTCTATCTGACCATATTCCCTGTATTTCAGGCCACAGGATTCTACCTGATGCTTGAATATATCGAGAAATACAGCAACAAAAGCAATGGCTCACTGACCGGCAGGTTCTATTCGTTTATTAAATCCTCAAGAATCGGAAAAATGATTACATCCATAAGTCTGTGCAGCTATGGAATGTACCTGACCCACTATTTCCTGATATGGTGCGTGAAACTTAAGGACTATCAGTTCCATATCCTGTCCAGAAATCCGTTTATATGGATACCTATAGTGTTTATAGCTACTGTGCTATTCTCATGGTGCCTGATTTGGATTTTCAGTAAAATCCCTTATTTAAAAGAAGTAAGTGGTGCTTAAATAAAAAAAATAAAAGATAATATTTTTAGAATTGGATTCTGTTTCCAGTCCATAAATCATTATCTTCAAATGCGTCTGCTCTTTTCTCATCTTCAAGATATTGTTCTAAGTCCCTATACAATTTAACCCTGAAAATATCCGGATAAGCGATGTAGAGCATATCTCCGTTGTCTCTGGTTTCTTTTACGTAGGTGTCTTCAAATTCGATGACAGTATCCTCATCTTTGTTAAAGTGATGCACTTCGTTAGCGCATAATATTTTAAAATGTACAAAATCGTCTTTTAACAATTCGTTGACTAAATCATCGATTAAAGGAGGGTGCTTTTTAGTTTTATCGTATTTAATTTCCATTTTAATTCCTCATTTATTAAATAACAATTTATAGAATTGCTATACTGTTTTAAATAATTTTTTAGTCGTTTCATGATTAAATTTAATCATGCTTTTCAAATTCTAATAAATAGTTAATATAATTTATATTCCCACTATTTAAATAATTAATCGAAAAACAGCCAATTTAAAACAAAAAATGTATTTTTGAAAATAAAAAAAAGAATAGAATTATTGCTAGATAGGATCAATAATTCCCTTTTCGGTAATTATACCTGTAATCAGTTCTTTCGGTGTAATGTCAAAAGCCGGATTAATAACTTCTGTGCCTTCCGGACAGATTCTGGCTCCACCATAATATCTCACTTCGTCACCGTCCCTTTCTTCAATGATTGTGTCATAAATTGATATTTCATTATCAAAAGTGGAGTACGGTGCAGCTACATAAAACGGAATATCATGATGCTTTGCGGCAAGCGCTACCATAAATGAACCTACCTTATTTACAACACCGCCTTTTGCAATCCTATCCGCGCCGATTACAACCTTATCTATTTTTCCCTGAGACATCAGAAATCCTGAAGCGACATCAGGAATTAATTTGACGGGAATGTTTTCCTGCTGCATTTCCCAGACGCTTAAACTGGCTCCCTGTCCGCGCGGACGGGTTTCATCACATATGACATTAATGTTTTTACCCGCATCTCTTGCTGCCCTAATAACACCAAGAGCGGTTCCATAATCAACACATGCAAGAGCTCCCGCATTACAATGGGTCAGTATTGTATCTCCATCGTCAATTACCTCAGCACCATATTTTCCAATGGCCCTATTGGTTGCCATATCCTCTTCATACATCTTAAGTGCTTCTGTGAGTGCGTCATCACTATTCAATACCCTATCAACTGCCCAGAACAAATTGACTGCAGTTGGCCTTGCTGATTTTATTTCATCTGCAGCCTTTTTTAAATCGACTCCTTCAATATCTGCCAATGCCATTCCAAATGCGGCAGACACTCCTATTGCAGGAGCTCCACGGACAGTCATATTTTTAATTGCTTCAATAACATCCTGATAGTTATCACAATAAACATAATTCAAGTCATCAGGAAGTTTTCTTTGATCAATAAGTTTTAATTTATTATCTTCCCATTCAAGTGTTTTCATTTTAACACCTATTTCAGAAAAAAAGTTTAAAAAATTGAAAGCATAATTAACGTTAGTTTCTAATTTTTTTATTGTATAAAAATACAATCAAAGGTTTTATAATTATGCTTCCCGTCTAATTTAATATCCAAAATGGATTGATTAGAGATGTATCTAAATACATCTAATTAATACTTTAAAAATTATCATTTATAAATATTTATGAAAAATCCTAAAAAATCAATAATTTTAGGATATCAAAAAAAATTTATGCACTTTCAGTCATTATTGGAACAACTTGTTTTTTACGTGAAACTACCCCTTCAAGCAAAACAGTATTGTCAACCAATTCAACACCATAAGCCTTTTCAACTAAGCTGGCGTCTTTTCCTAAAGCGATTACCTGAGAATTGCTGTTTACAATGTCAGTAATTAAAAGCATGAACAGGTCCAAATCATTTTCATCGATTATTTTATTCATTCCTGCTTCCAAGTCATCTTTCATAGCCATAACATCAGAAATGTCAGCAGTATTTACCTGATTAACGATTGATTTGACATCTTTAAAGTCGATTTGTTTAGCATCCAAAGCCAGGATTTCCTCGATGGAAAAACTGCTTAAATCTGTTCCTGCCTTAAGCATTTCCAAACCGTATTCCTCAGCATCAATTTCAGCGATTTTGGCGAGTTTTTCTACAGCAAGTTTATCATCTTCAGTTGTGGTTGGTGATTTTAAAAGTAAAGTGTCTGAAATGATTGCTGAAAGCATTAAGGTTGCAATCTCTTTTGTAATTTCAACACCATATTCGCCATACAGTTTGCATAAAATTGTTTCAGTACATCCTACCGGTTCAAATCTTAAAAATAACGGATAAGAAGTTGCCAATGCCAATTTATGATGGTCCACAACTTTTAGGATATTTGCATTTTCCAGATTATCGACAGATTCTGCCGGAGAGTTATGATCAACCAAGATAACATTAGCTCCGTCTTCAACACTTTCCAAAAGTTCAGGCGCTTCCAAATTCAAATAATTCAAAATAAATTCAGTTTCTTTATTTATATTGCCTAATCTGTAAGCTTTTGCATCAGCATTACCTAATTCATTTTCCAAATTTGCCATTACAATACTTGATGTAATTGAATCACTATCTGGACTTTTATGTCCAAAAACATAAGTTTTAACCATAATATCTTTACCTTAAAAATTTATAAAAATAATGATAATAGATATCTTCTTTATAGCTATTTAATATTACGATTAAAATAATAAAAAAAGGATTTAGTAATGACTTTGTGGAGTCATTCCTAAATGATGGTCTTCGCTTTTTTTACCAGGTATACCATACGCATCCGCTCTGCATTGAGTGCATGCTCTGAATACCGGAATAATTTCTTCAACTTGTTCTCTTACACTTTCCATCATTGAACAGTCCGGACGTGAATAATGTTTCATTTTAGCTAAAGGAATTAAAGGAAGCACATTCATTAATGCGGCTCCTCGTTTTTTAACCTCTTTTGCTATTTCAACAATATGTTCATCATTCAATCCAGGAATCAGTACGGAATTAACTTTAACAACCAAGCCGTTTGCCGCTGCTTTTTCAACACCATCCAACTGATTTTTGATTAGTATTTCTACAGCTTCATAACCTTTGTAGATTTTACCTTCATATTTAATGAATGAATAAATGTCAACAGCAATATCCGGATCAATTGCATTAATGGTAACTGTTACGGAATTTACTCCAAGTTCTGCCAGCTTGTCAGCGTATTTTGGAAGTAAAAGTCCATTGGTACTCATACATTTAATTAAGTCAGGTTGTTCTTTAGCAAGTTTTTCGAAAAATTCAAATGTTTCCTCATTTGCAAGTGAATCTCCAGGTCCTGCAACACCAACTACTGAAATTGGACCTTCTGCAGTGACATCATTTACATGAGTGATTGCATCATCCGGTTTCATAATGCAACCTGCAACACCAGGTCTGTCCTCTTCATTATTGATATCTCTTGTACAGAAGTTACAGAAGATATTACATTTAGGTGCAACAGGTACATGTGCTCTTCCGACTTTATCATGCATTTTTTCATTAAAACATGGGTGTGCTTTTGTTATATGTGCAAATCTTGAACCGTTGTGTTCATTCATAATATCACTACTCCCTCAAAATATAACTCTTGTTAATTTGTATTGATACGAACAAATATATAAAGTTTTCTATATACCTTTATTCAACTCGTCAATAAACTCATGAGCCTTGTCAATCCATTCATCTTTGATTAACTCATCGGTAGCTACAACAGTTACAATATCATTAGTGGATAAATCTTTAATGATTTTAAATCCTTCAGGAAGTATTCTAAAGACCGCATCATAAATACGCCTTTGCAGATTGGAATGAGGGTCATCAACAACAACAGTTTTCAGGTCAGTGTAATCACCTTTGATTTCAAGCTGATACCTGTTCGGCTGATAAATCTCATCTCTTGAGAACTGCTTCCATAACTGTTTTAAAATATTCGGAAGGTAGTTTTCATTATCAATCAATATTCTGGTAACATCATTAGCTTTATCATAAGTCAAGTTAGCTACATCTTCAAATAAAATGACACTTGAAGTTTTTCTCATCTTAATAGCTAAGACAAATACAGGGTCATCAGGATTTACATAAGCCTTCAAATCATCGACTGAAGCTCCTAAAACCAAATCTTGAAAGATCTGTTTTATGATGATTTCATAAACTTCTGCACCGCGCTCATCATAGCATTCAACTAACATCGAATCAACCCTTAATATTATTTATTATCCTGTCTGTGTCCCATTCCAGATACCAGTAAAGCTGCACCGACAGCACCAATATGTTGAGAGTATTCTGGAACAATAACTTCAATTCCACCTAAAGTTTCACTTACCGCTTCAACAAGACCGGAAATTAAACTTGTTCCCCCTACTTGAATCAGTGGTTCACGAATGTCAATTTCCTGAAGTTGCTGTTCGTAGACCTGTTCGGAAACGGAATGACAAGCAGCTGCTGCAACATCCGCTTTTGAGCCTCCTGCCGCAAGTGTGGTAACCAGGTCCTGAATACCGAATACAATACAGTATGAGTTAAGCATTGCTTTTCTCCAATCCCCCTGAACGGCCAAAGGACCGAGTTCTGTAATGTCTACATCAAGCCTACGTGAGGTCATGTCCAAGAATCTTCCGGAAGCACCTGCACAGATACCTCCCATGGTAAAGTTATCCGGAATACCGTTGTTTACTGTAATGACCTTGTTGTCCATACCACCGATATCCAATACGGTAGCTTCACCTTTCTGACAATCTGCAAGGTATACTGCACCTTTTGCGTTAACGGACAATTCCTCTTGGATAAGTTCTGCGCCAAATTCCTGACCCATGGTGAACCTACCATATCCGGTAGTTCCGATACCATCCAAATCATCCCAGCCGTAATCTGTCTGTTCGAATGCTTCTGCAGCTGCAGTTTTAGCTGATTCGATAATGTCTTTGGTTGATGTCCAACCGGTTCCGATAACCTTATTGTTTTCCATAAGAACTGCTTTTGTAGTGGTTGAACCTGAGTCCAAACCAAGAGTGAGTCCTTCTTGTTTTTCACGGGCAAGAATACTTCTACGGGTTACAGTAGTAGCTAATGCCTCCATACGAATAAACAGTTCGTCAGCTTTTGTCCTTTCAGTGAATGAATAGGTTACTACTGGAATACGAGTATTGTTCTGTATAAATCTTCTTACTTCATTTCTCACCAGTGCCGCTTCAGCACATCTAAAACAAGTTGCAATAAATACCGCATCAGGTTTGGATCTGCCTTCAACAATGGCCATAGCTCTTGCAATCATTAATTTTAAACTTGAACTTTGAGCTGAAAATCCAAATTTCTCATAAGATTCATCAATGTAATCCAAATCGATTTCAGGAAGAACGATTTCAGCACCAAATTTATTAGCTGCCTTTTCAATTTCTTTTTGAATTCCACTATATTCAGTTCCGCATGAAACTAAAGCAATTTTAACCATTATTCTTCCTCCTTATCAGTTTCTTCGAGTGAGTCTACAAATTCATTAATTTCATTTACCATCGCATATGTTTCATCCTGATTGGTAGGGTATGTAAGTTCCAGTACAGGAATATCCTTATTCCTGAGCAGGAATATTGACAGTTCGTTAGTTCTTGCACAACCGATACATCCGAAACCATATGGTGCTCCATCAACGACGATAGCCGCTTCCGCTTCGTCTATAAGCGGTCCGATTATTGCCATCCTTCCACGAACCCCTGAAGGAACTTCAATTGCAGCGTATTTAAGTCCTTTAATCGGGTCTTCTTCGGTAATGTTCATCGGAGGAGAATCAATCTCTGGATCTTTGATTTTCTGTCTGATTTGTTTTTGTAAAACTAAAGGAGTATGACCTTTTCTTTCAAGTAAATCTGCTAAGATTAATGAGTTTGGAGGATAAATAGCTATTTTAACCATGTTTTTCACCTATTCTTTATTTTCTAAACATTCATTCATGATTTTCTTAAATTCATCAACGTCAACCGGTTTTTTCTCTTCAATTTCCACTTCTTTAGGGTTTTCTAAAGCATTGGAAACAAAACCAAGTATTCTATATTCTTTTTCCATTTGGTGGAAACCTTCTCTAGGTCCAAATCTATGACCTCTGCATCTTCTAGGATCTCCAGGAGCAAATCCTCTTTCTTTTGTGAAAATGTGGTTTGGATCGAGTTTTCTTATTTCTTCAATTGCTTTGTAAACATCCTCGCTTTTTCCACTAATCATAGACCCATAACAAGTATTTTTAATAGTAAGTGGCAAACCAAGCATATGGAATTCACTAACGACTTCCTGTTCACTTACATGAGCTCCAGGCCCAATAAAAATCATACGAGTAATTACATCAGGATCCCAATCTTCTGTACCTAAATCAGGACTCATGGTTAGATTCTGTGACATATACTTCAACTCCCTCTTTTAATTTTTCAATATGGTCATAATCAGAAGTGATATCTCCAATTATATTGGTCGCTTCAAAACTTTCCGCAGTCGGTCCGAATTCCGCATTGTCCTCAAATCTGATACCGATTAAACCTGCACTTTTTGAAGCCATGTTAGTAATACTTTAGCTAATTTTCTGTCACCTTCAAAAATAACAATATGCATTCCCGGAACAGAAAAGTGAACTTTAAGTTTACCAATAGGGTTTTCCAAAAGACCTGATAAGAATTTAAAGTATTTAACAGATCTTGGAGCATTATCAACGAATTTGATACTGCATATATCTTCTCTCTTAACGGCTTTGGTTATAACCCTGCCTTCTTTTAGGATATCAATTGTATGTTTTGGCATTTGTTCGACAATGATTGCATCATCATCAATCAATCCGTCAATCATGTGTTCCACACCTGCTGCAGACAACATTTCACTTGCTTCTTTTTGTGTTTTATTTAGCAGCATTAAACGTTTTTGCTCTGATTTGACGGTGATGAAATCATTTTCCTTAGCAATGTCAATGATTTCCATACCATTAACTATTTTACCTACTGTGGTATGATTTGGAGTCAATACCCTATTTTCA
>OMSA01000017.1 GCA_900313645.1 uncultured Methanobrevibacter sp. | reverse complement strand
GCAACTACATCAGGCAATGGATTTTTTGTTGCTCCTCCTGATGCCGGAGCCCGCATAGCCGCAAAATTACGCTCCCATAATTTATGTACCAAATCCCTTTCTTCAGCTGACCCTTTTTTCGCCATAATAACACTCAATTAAAATCTTTGAATAAAATAGTATATAAATAAAATGAGAGAGCATTTGAAAAGTATTAAAAAAAACAGTTTTATAAATGGGGCCGGGGCCGAGATTCGAACCCGAGTCCCGGGATCCACAGTCCCGGAGGATGACCGCCTACCCTACCCCGGCATTAAAAATACTATAAAAAAAATGTTAAAGTGCGGGAGCAGGGATTTGAACCCTGGTAGACCTGCGTCAACAGGTCCTAAGCCTGTCCCCTTTGGCCTCTCGGGCACCCCCGCTTATGAAAACAAAGGATACATAGAAACCATTAAAAATCTTAACAAATTTTTTTGAATGCTCCGGCCGGGATTCGAACCCGAGTCTTCGGCTCGAAAGGCCGAAATGATTGGCCGGACTACACCACCGGAGCATAAATACAAATAAAGTTTTAGTCAACATGGGCCCAATGGGGTTCGAACCCATGGCCTTCCGGTTATGAGCCGGACGCTCTACCTGGCTAAGCTATGGGCCCAGAAGCGCCATCGACAGGACTCGAACCTGTGACCAATCGGTTAACAGCCGAACGCTCTACCTACTGAGCTACGATGGCATATGACCCCCATCGAACTTAACCGAGTAAAACCCATGTTTAAAAATCAAAAGACTTTAAACAGTAATAATAGTTATTATTCACATACTATATAAAGGTTATGGTATTTTCAATTATTTTGTAAATAATTGGAAATCCCTACAAATAATTAATTTAAAATAATATATAAAGTTTAAGATACAAAGATATCCTCATGGATTCTAACATATTTGACCTGATCAAAAAGGCTAATGAAACAACATTAAATAAACACGGCAATTTGATTACTCTTGAAAGAGCCGTATTCTTATCCTGGTGGTGTGACAAGGGAGACTGCGCATTCTGCTACATGTCCACACAAAAAGACAAGATTAAAGATCCGGCAAAAGCAAGAAGAAACGTCAACAATATTTATGCCGAAGCCGAGATGTGCAAACGCCTTGATTGGAACATTGAATTTTTATCCGGAGGATACAAATCATTCACAACACAGGAAATCAAACAGATCGCCACAACAATTAAAGATATAACCGGCGATGGAGTCTGGCTGAACACAGGAATTACTGATGAACTGAATGAATACGGGTCTGAAATTACAGGAATAACCGGCGCGGTTGAAGTGGCCAATCCTGAAATCCACAACAATGTCTGTCCATCAAAAAAATTGGAAGACATAAGCAATATGTTAGATGTCGCAGGCGATTTAGGGTTTAAAAAGGCCATAACAATAATCCTGGGACTTGGCGAAACATTGGAGGATGTTGACTATCTCATAGACTATATCAGAGAACATAAAATCGACAGGGTTATCTTTTATTCACTCAATCCCCACAAGGAAACTGCCTATGCAGATTCATCACAGCCTGCTTCACTTTACTATGCCCAGGTTGTTGCGCAAGTCAGACTAGCTTTCCCTGATATTGAAATAATATGCGGAACATGGATAGACAATTTGGCAAATATAGGAATACTGATTTTAAGCGGAGCCAATGGAATAACAAAATTCCCGCTGTTTAAAATGTTTGCAACAAAATACGGAAAAAGGGTTGAAGAGGAAGTTAAATGGGCCGGACGTGAACTGAAAGGAACATTTACCGACAAAACCAAGTTAGGGCCAAAGAAAAGTGAAATTTCACCTGACCTTGATAAATTCATTAATAGATATGTCAAAGAATCACTCAAAAACAAATATTAATTTTTATTTTAAATCACCAACCATCAATCAAATCCCAATTCAGCTGACTTTCTGAATGACTTCAACATGAAAAAATTATCCTTTTCATTAAATTTTTAAATGAAAAAATATCATAAAAAACCCCTATTATTAATAATATTTATAAATTGAATTAAACAAATATAAAGTTAATATAAAAATAATCCTAAAATGGAGGAATTATTATTAGTGACGATGTCGATATGATGTGTGGACTTGAAATCCACGTACAATTAGAAACTGAATCAAAATTATTCTGTGATTGTCCTACAAATTATCAGGACGCACCAATTAATTCAAATATCTGTCCTATTTGTCTTAATCAACCTGGTGCTAAACCACATCCAACAAATGAAAAAGCATTAGAAAATGCATTAATGATTGCATTAATGCTAAACTGTGAAATTGATCAAGATGTTATTTACTTTATGAGAAAACATTACGATTACCCTGACTTGCCTTCCGGGTATCAGAGGACTTCCGTTCCAATCGGAATCAACGGTGAATTGAATGGAATCAGAATTAGAGAAATTCACGCTGAAGAAGACCCTGGCCAATTCAAGCCTGACAGAGGTACTGTCAACTTCAACCGTTCCGGAATTCCATTGGTTGAAATTGTAACAGAACCGGATATAAAATCTCCTGAAGAAGCAAGAAACTTCTTAAAAGAGTTAATCCGTGTTTTACAATACAGTGGAGGAGCTCGTGGTGAAGGTACAATGAGAGCTGACGTTAACATCTCCATTAACGGAGGAAACAGAGTAGAAATGAAAAACGTTAACTCCATTAAAGGTGCATACAAAGCATTGAAATTTGAACTTATAAGACAAAAGAACCTTATGAAAAGGGGAGTTGAAGTTAAACAGGAAACCCGTGCTTACCTGGAATCCCAAATGATTACTGTGGGAATGAGGATGAAAGAAGATGCTGATGATTACAGATTCATCACAGACCCTGATTTACCACCTATGAAAATTTCAGATGAAACCATTCAAAGGATTCTGGACACAATGCCTGAAGCTCCGCACAACAAGGTGAAAAGATTTGTTAGCGATTATGACCTTGATGAAGAATCAGCTAAAGTTTTAACCTCAGAACTCGATTTGGCAATCGCATACGAAGAGGTTGTAAAAGAAATCGATTCCAAATTTGCCGCTAAAGTCATGAGAGACGAACTTAAAAGAGTATTGTCCTATAACAAACTAGACTTTGCAGACAGCGGAATTACAGCTGAAGATTTAATCGAATTCTTAAGCATGCTTCAAAACAAGGAAATTACCGCAAAAGCAGGACACAAAATCATTGAACAAATGCCAAACAATGACAAATCACCTAAAGCTATTGCTGAAGAATTAGGTTTGCTTGGTGTTGTAAAAGATGATGAAATATTGGCTGCAGTAAAACAAGCTATTGAAGAAAATCCAAAAGCCGTGGATGATTATTTAGCTGGTCAGAAAGCTTCACTTAACTTCCTTGTAGGTCAAGTAATGAGATTAACCCGTGGAAAAGCTGACCCTGGTGAAACTGTTAAACTTCTAAAAGAAAATATTGAATAAGGAGGAAGACTTATGGGTGGAAAAAAATCTTTTGTTAAAGATTATATGACTAAAAACGTTATCAGTGTTTCTCCAGATACAGAAACCGAAAAGATTATGGAGTTAATGAAAGAAAGTCACCACAACAGTTATCCGGTAGTTGAAAATAATAAATTGGTTGGTATGGTAACAGCATTCGATATCGTTGCAAAAGAATGGGCAGAAACAGTTTCAGGTATAATGAGTACCAACTTAGTTGTTGCTAACCAAAATTTATCCATTAATGACGCTTCAAGAGTGATGTTTAGACGTGGAATATCCCGCATGCCTGTTGTTGATGAAAAAGGCGAATTAGTGGGAATCATTACCAATACCGATATGGTCAGATCACACATTGAAAGGTCAACACCAAACAAAGTAGAATACTTTAAAAACACAATGGAACAATTGTATGGTATTAAAACTACTCTAAAACACATGCCTGTTGAAACAAACAAATTAAGACCAACACAGGACAGAGTTTATGCTGATGAGCTTGAAGGAAGAGCATATGAATTAGAAAAAGGATTGGCAGAACCTGCAATCGTTGTGAAAACTGGAGACAGATGGATTTTAGTTGACGGACATCACAGAGCAGTGGCATCTGCCCAAAAAGGATATGAGACTGTTGACTCATATGTTGTGGATTTAGGCCAGGACATCAAATTAGGTATGGAAAAAACCGCTGATAAGGCCGGAATCAAAACTTTCGACGACATTGAAATTATTGACGATGACAAACATCCTTTAATAGCACTTACCGAAAGTATGCAAGAACAAGCTTCAAAGGGTGATGATTAAATGGGTAATGATGAAATTATAAGGGAAGTCTATGAAGTTCTTGAATCTAGAAGAGACAACCCTATTGATTCATACACATCCAAAATAATGCAAGACAGCGATAAAAGAGCAGAAGACAAGATTCTTGAGAAAATATCTGAAGAAGCGGGTGAAGTAATTATCGCTTCAAAAAATGATGAAAATCTGATTTACGAATCTGTTGATTTAATCTTCCATACATTACTGCTTTTAGTTTATAAAGGCGTGGAACTCGACGATATTTTCGAAGAATTTGAAAGAAGGCGAAAATAGTAAAAATTTATTAACATTCAAATATAGATTATACTTATTCAAAGAATAAATGGTTAAAACAATGTTTGATACATTCTCTGAAAAAAAATTCCTATTGAAAGAACTCGTTAAAAGAGATTTAACTTCAAAATATAAGGATTCAGTTTTAGGTATACTTTGGAGTTTTTTAAACCCTCTTTTAATCATGCTGGTATTTACAGCGATTTTTTCAATGTTATTCGGTCGTCAGATTGAAAACTATCCTGTATATTTCCTTTCCGGTAGGGTCATATATGATTTTTACAGCGCGGCAACCAAAGGGGCAATGCGTTCAATCAAATCAAATGCAAACCTGCTGAAAAAGATTTATGTTCCGAAATACATGTTTTCAATCAGTACAATATGCTATGAATTTATTAATTTTTTAATATCCTTTGTGATATTATTCGGAGTAATGTTAATTACTGGCGCACAATTCCATTTGACAAGTATCCTTGCAATTGTGCCGATTTTCCTATTGGTATTGCTGATTTTTGGAATAGGATTGATCTTGGCAGTCTGCAATACATATTTCTCAGATATCGGACATTTATATAATGTATTTACATTAATCCTGATGTATGCTTCAGCATTATTCTATCCGATTGAGATTGTTCCTGCAAAAGTGCAGATCATTTTCACACTCAACCCGGTTTATTCCGCAATTTCATGCTTTAGGGAAGCCGTGGTTTATGGCGTAATTCCAGATTTATCAACACTAGCTTACCTTGCAACATTTGCAATTGCAGTATTTGGAATTGGAGTTTTATTATTCAGTATTTATGAGAAAAAATTAGCATTAGAAATATAATCAGGTTTTATTATGAGTCTTAAAGAAAAAATTATGAAACTTTTTAATAAGAAAAATGAAGATAATTTGATTGATGCTGATAATGAAATTGCCATTAATGTAGAACATTTAACAATGGAATTCAAGATTACCAAAGATAAAATTGACACTTTAAAGGAATATGTAATCAGAACCTTGAAGAAAAACAAAAAAGAAAAACAGAAAATCAAAGTTCTTGAAGACATCTCATTTAAGGTATACAGAGGAGACCGTGTTGGAATATTGGGATTCAATGGTGCAGGAAAAAGTACCCTTTTAAAAATATTGGCGGGAATATATGAACCTACTCACGGTAAAATCACTATAAACGGTAAAGTTGCACCACTGCTTGAACTCGGTGCAGGTTTTGACAAGAATTATACCGGAAAGAATAACATTTATCTAAACGGCGCTTTCCTAAGTATGGAAGAGGATTTCATTAAGGAAAAATATGATGAAATCGTTGAGTTTTCCGAACTTGGAGAATACATCAACTATCCTGTGAAAAACTATTCTTCAGGTATGAGAGCAAAATTAGGATTTTCAATTGCTACTCTGGTAAACCCTGACATACTAATCATAGACGAAATCCTATCTGTTGGAGACATCAAGTTCAGAAAGAAAAGTTCTGAAAAAATCAGATCCATGATGAAGGATGGCGTAACCGTATTGCTTGTTTCACATTCCATCGGACAGATTAAGGACATTTGTGACAAATGTATCTGGATTGAAGACGGACATCTGGTAATGGAAGGAGAAGTTAACGAAGTTTGCGATGCATATGTAAAAAGTGCCAAATCAGGCAAAAAATAGGTGGGTTTTAACATGGATAAAAGATGGATATCAATATTAATTATAATTATTATAGCAGTATGCTGTGGATATTTGGTTGTATCCTCATCAAATACTGTAGGCAGTGCAATTGTCGATGTAAATAAATCCACAGTCACATTACCATCAGATTTCTCAATTATTGGTTCAGAAAGCAATAACGTTAATTTGCTTAAAAGATCCACCTCTGAAAAAATATTTATCAAAGATTTAGGCAAAAACAACGATGCTAAAGACTCATTTGATAAAAAACTGGAATATTTTTTAATGAGTGGAGAAATTGAAGTCTTAAACAACAGAACAAATTTGACTGATGAGTTTGACTGTTATGCGATATACTACCAGAACATTTCAGATGCAAAATCAGCCAATCAGTCAGACATTTATGTTTATAAATACAATCACACTTATTTATTGAAATTCAGCGGCTATTCAGATATTAATCAGATGAACCGTGATTTGGACGTTGTAGTCAATACCCTAAAATTGGATTATAAAAAGTCACAGGAGTAAAGTTTATGCAATTAAATTTTTCAGTTATAATTGCAACTTATAACTCTGAAAAATGGATTGGTGCGTGCCTGGATTCCTTAGTTTCACAGAATGTCGGATTTGAAAAGAATATTGAAATTATCATCGTGGATGATTGCAGCTCTGATAACACCAAATCCGTCTGTCTGAAATGGGCTGCGGAATATCCCGATAACATTAAATTTATCGAAAAAGATACACATTCCGGACCTGGAATGACCAGAAACGTGGGCCTTAAGCACGCCCGCGGAAAATATGTTAATTTTTTAGACAGTGACGACTATGTATCCAAAAAAACCTTCAAAGAGGTTTTGAATTTTTTTGAAAATCATCCATCTGTTGACTTGGTGTCAATACCTATCTTCTTTTTTGAAAATGAAAGCGGACCACACTACTTAAATGATAAGTTTGAAAAAACACGGGAAATTGACCTGATTGAAAATCCTGAAAATTATCATCTCTCCGGACCTTCAAGCTTTATCAGACGAAGTTCCATCAAGGATATCAAATTTCCGGACATAATAACCTCTGAAGACGTTGTTTTTATAAATGAAATAATGATAAACAACCCCCATATAGGACTGTGCAGTGAAGGAAGATACTATTACAGAAAACGGCGCGAAAACGATTCTGTCATCAACACTTCACAGTTTAACAGTGATTATTACATTCCTCGGGTTGAAAATTATTTCAAGTATCTCATTAAAAAAAGCGCTGAAAAATACGGTGATGTTCCCCAATTTATCCAAAACGTCATAATGTATGACATTGCATGGATGCTTAAAGCCAGAGATGTCGGCGAAATTATAGGGCCTGACGCGATAGAAGCTTTCAAGACTTCTTTAAGGGAAGTTTTGGAAAATATAGATGATGAACTCATTTTAAATTATAAATTTTTAAGCAAAGAAGAAAAGGCAAATGCGTTTTTACTGAAATATGGCAATCAATCCCATCCGGTATTTTCAAGATTAAAATTCAATAAGATATTTATTGATATATTTGATATTGTCAATGACAATCTATATGTATTAGCCAATATCCCTTATTTAAATGATGAATTTGAGGTTGAAGTTTACGTTAACGGTGAAAAGATTGAAATAAACAAGTTTTTCTTCCCTCAAAGAGATATGAAATATCTGGATTATGCCTACTGTAAAGACAACTCATTTGAATTTAATCTTCCTCTGTCAACAGACAAAAACTATAAAATCGAATTTAAAAGCAAAAACAAGGCGCTTAAAATTTCATTTACAAGGCCGTGCAACTTTTCGAAAGTTGTGGGATATGCAAAAACAAAAAATTACTTAAGCATCTGGCATGGAAGAAGCATAACCATTGAACACAAAACTTCAGTCAAATGGATCAAGCAGGAAATCAAAGCGCTCATCAGAATGTTTAAAAATCAGGACCCAGGATATAATGTTGGAATTCCATTCAGAATAATGTACATGCTGGGATATCCGTTTTTAAGAAATAAAAAAATATGGTTTTACATGGACCGTCCCGAAGCGGCCGATGATAACGGAATGCATCTTTTCAGGTATGTCCAGGATAAGGACAAGGACATTAAAAAATACTTTGTCATCAAAAGGGACAGCAAGGACTATAAGGAAATAAAAAAAATAGGTCCTGTTCTTCCGTTCAAGTCCATCAAACACAGATTTTTAGGAATGTTTGTTGAAAACATTGTCACATCCCACCCAGACAGCGAAATAATTTATCCGTTCTGGGGGACTTATCCTCACCTGGCAGGCCTTTTAAAATCAAACAACATATTTCTGCAGCATGGAATAATTAAGGATGACATTTCTTCATGGTTAAATAAATTCAATATGGATCTTGCATTTCTTGCTACAAGTTCCCCATTGGAATACGAATCCGTTTTCCAACACCCGTATCATCTTGAGGATGTTGTTAAACTGACAGGTCTTCCTAGATACGACACTCTGGAAAACAATGAAGATAAAAAGCAGATAATCATAATGCCTTCCTGGAGACGGAATCTGACTGCAAAATCAAAGGATTACATTGAAAAAAGCGAATACTTCCAGAGATTCAATTCACTGATTAACAATGAAAGGCTGATTAATGCATGCAGGGATAACGGCTATGAGATAATATTCAGACCACATCCTAAGGCATATGAGTTCATAGAACTTTTCGATGAAAACGATTATGTTACAATCGATTACGATAAAATAAAATACCAGACCCTATTCAATAACGGATCATTGTTAATTACCGACTATTCCTCAGTGGCTTTTGATTTTTCATATCTCTACAAGCCTGTCATCTACTACCAGTATTCCAATGATTACCATTTTGACGTGAACGACAGCTATTTTGATTATGAAACCATGGGGCTTGGAGAAGTAATAAAAACCGAAGATGAACTGGTCGATTTGATAATTGAGTACATAAATAATGATTGTAAAATTAAGGAAAAATACTCCAAAAGAATTGAGGAGTTCTTTTTGTACACCGATAAAAACAACTGTAAAAGAGTGTATGATGAAATTAAAAAAATCCCTCTAAAGGACTAATTCCATATTGTGCATTCCCCTTTCGAAACTGCCGATTTTGACTCTTTTTTTGTTGAATTCCTTAAATCCCATTTTTTCATACAGTTTTTTAGCACCGGAATTTCTAAAATCGGCATCCAAAATTACACGATTCAAATTTTTGGACTTTGCATATTCGATGGTTTCAGCCAAAACCTGTTTGCCCAGTCCGTGACCTCTTAGAGACTCATCAATAGCTATTTCTGCCACATACAAATCACCCTCACCGACATCACATAACACAAAGTAGTCCAGGATATCCACAATCAGCAATCTCAATGACCTGAAATTGAAATGCCTTGGAAACTTATCAATATAATATATCAGCATGCCTATTATCTCATCGCCGTCTAGGATTACAGTGAAAGTTTCCAAATCCTCATTTTTCAAGCTTTTGGCAATGGTATTAATCGCAGCGTCTCTTGATTTAAAAAGCATGTCAAATGTTCTAAAGTCAACATCATAAACATATCTGGCCACTTTAAAAACATCATGAATTTTAGGGTTGAAGGTTTCATATCTCATTTAATCACTTTTGACAATAGTTAACGCAAACACTCCGGCACCGAATCCGTTGTCGATGTTTACTACGGCAATTCCAGGTGCACATGACTGAAGCATTGCATCCAGAGCCACTCTTCCTCCTTCACCAACGCCATATCCTACGGAAGTCGGAACAGCTATGACCGGAACATCCACCAAACCGGCAACAACAGAAGGTAAAGCCCCTTCCATACCTGCACAGACAATAAATGCCCTAACTCCCTCTTTGGTCATGTGGGCAATCTGTGGAAACAGCCTATGGATTCCGGCAACACCGATATCATAGGAGGTTATCGCTTCACATCCACCTTCCTCAACAATCACTCTTGCCTCTTCTGCAATTCCTATATCTGATGTTCCTGCTGTAATTATGCCTATTTTTGCAATTGTTTCCTTTTTAGAGATACTTTTTCTGATTATTAAAATTTGAGCTTTCTTGTTATAGTCAAAAATAAAAGAATTTTCACCTAAATCGTTCAATATCCTGTCATATCTTTCAGGAGACAGCTTTGTGATAATTAAATCATCATCACTGTTTTCAAGATATTTTGTTATTATTGTTAATAAATCCTCATAATCCTTGCTTGGTGAAAATACTGCTTCCGGAAAACCTGTTCTTTCATTTCTTTTGATATCAAACTGGGCGACATTATCAAATTCCAGAATACTTTCTGATTTAAGAAGTCTTTCCGCTTCGTCAATATCAAGTTTTCCACTTGCCAATCTTTCAAGAATTTCTTTCATAATATATTATTTAGGATAAAATTATATAAAATTTAACTTATAATATTATAATTTAATGAAGGCATTAAAGATTTTAACTCAGGGAATTGTCCAAGGCGTGGGATTTCGACCATATGTATATAGGCTAGCTAGCGATTTAAATCTGAACGGTTCAGTCAGAAACCTTGGAAATGTAGTTGAAATCATTGTTGAAGGTGAAAACACTGATGAGTTTGTAAAAAGACTTCCACAAGAATTGCCTCCTATAGCAAAAATTGATTCCATGCAGGTAAGTGAAATTGAAGCCTGCAATTACACCAGTTTTGACATCATCGAAAGTGGAGACACATATTCAGGCGTTAGCGTAATCCCTCCAGACATTGCAATTTGTGACAAATGCCTGGAGGAAATCAGAAATCCTAACGACAGACGTTATAAATATGCATTTAACGCATGTACCGATTGCGGACCAAGATTTACCGTAATTGAAAGCGTGCCGTATGACAGAATCAGAACTTCAATGGAAGATTTCCCGCTGTGCGATGACTGTCTAGTGGAATACAAACAGCCTTTGGACAGGCGTTATCATGGAGAGGCAATTTGCTGCAGTGATTGCGGACCTCAGATGAGCATCTATGAAGGCTTGAACAAATTAGATGTCGAAAATCCTATTAAAAAAGGTGCAGAAATTCTAGAGGAAGGAAAAATTTTAGCAATCAAAGGAATCGGTGGAACCCACCTGGTTGTTGATGCCTATAATGACAATGCCATAAAAGAATTAAGAAAACGCTTAAACAGGCCAAATCAGGCATTTGCAGTAATGTGCAAAGATCTGGAAAGTTTAAAAAAATATGCTCAGTTAACCAAAAAGGAAATTGAAACCATCACATCCAATAAAAGACCTATTGTTATTCTAAAGAAAAATGAGGGTTACAGATTCCCTGAAAGCTTATCTCCCGGCCTTCACAACATTGGCGTAATGCTTCCATACTCTCCTATGCATTATCTTCTGTTTGATGAAAGCGACATCGACACATATGTAATGACATCTGCAAACATTCCCGGCGAGCCGATGATGATTGAAAACGACGAAATCATCAATGGCGTGAACGACTACTCACTGGTCCACAACCGAAGAATATTAAACAGATGCGATGATTCAGTAATCAGATTCAGAAATGACGAACTGTCCTTCATCAGACGTTCACGGGGGTACACACCAGAGCCATATACAATAAATTACGAAGTAAACGATTTGGATGTGCTTGCATTAGGCCCTGAGCTTGATGTGACCTTTTCAATAGCCCGTGACGATAGAGTTTATCCGTCACAGCACATTGGAAATACCAATAAACCGAAAACCCTGCAGTTTTTAAGAAAAGCCATTGAAAATATGGAGAGAATTACAAAAATCAATGAATTTGACGTGATTGCATGCGATATGCACCCTCACTTCTTTACAACCCGTCTGGCCCATGAGCTTGCAGAAAAATATTCTGCGGAAGTTTTACCGGTCCAGCACCACCATGCACACTCTGTTGCACTGGCAAATGATCATGGAATCGATGAAATGATTGTTATTGCAGCCGATGGAGTAGGCTACGGCAGTGACGGAACAAGCTGGGGAGGAGAAATTCTCTACACTGACATCAGCAATTTCGAAAGGCTTGGCCATCTCGAGCCTCAGTTAATGCCTGGAGGAGATGTTGCAACCAAATATCCTGCAAGAATGCTTGCAAGCATCCTGAAGGATGATGATTTAATCGGAAATTATTCCAAATACTTCAAATATGGCGAAATTGAAATCAAAAACATCAACAAACAAATCGAGTCCGGAATAAATGTGGGAATCACCACAAGTACAGGAAGGGTTCTCGATTCAATGGCAGTTGCGCTTGAAATATGTCATGAAAGAACATATGAAGGGGAATGTTCCATGAAACTTGAGTCTGCAGCTTACTATTCAACCGAAAAACTGGATATTCCCGTAATAATTGAAGATAACCAGTTGAACACTACAGAAATTTTACGAGAAGCTGTAAGATTATACCAAAATGGTGCAAAAAAAGCCGACGTTGCAGCGGCAGGCCAAATTGCAGTTGCAAGCGGTTTAAGTGAACTTGCGATTCGCTCAGCGAGTGATAAAAACATCAACGATATCGGAGCAACAGGCGGAGTATTCTACAACGAAGCGATAACCGACTGCGTTAAAAATTATGTAGAAAATAACGGATTCAATTTTATTCAGCACCTTAATACCTGTGCCGGCGACGGATCTGTTTCATTGGGTCAGAGCATTGTAGCTAAAAAAAAAGTAAAAAAAGTGTTTGAATGATATTCAAACAAACTTATCTATTTCTCATGGTTCTCTCAAGAATATATTCTGCTCTTTCTAAGAGATTGCCGTATAATCTGATTTGATTTCTCAACTCATCGATTGCTTCGAGTTGACCGTCATCAATTCTTTTTTCTATGTCCAATAATTTGGACCATTCGTCCCCTGATGGTAGTTGTAATGTATTGAGCATGTCGTCTGTAAATTGCACATCA
>OMSA01000052.1 GCA_900313645.1 uncultured Methanobrevibacter sp. | reverse complement strand
GAATTAAAAGAATAGATAAATTCTTTTAAGGATTTTTACGGTGATTTAAATGGAAGAAGGAACTCCTGCTGAAGTCATTGAAGTTTTAAAAAGAACTGGAATGACTGGTGAGGTAATGCAAATCAAATGCAGAATCCTCGATGGTAGAGATAAAGGAAGAATTTTAACAAGAAACATTATGGGTCCTGTAAGAGAAGGCGACATCTTAATGTTACTTGATACAATTAGAGAAGCTAAAGAAATTAGAACTCCTTAAGAAGGTGTAAAAGCATGAGAACTTGTTCATTCTGTCATAAAGAAATAGAAGAAGGTACAGGAAAAATGTACGTTAAAAGAGACGGTACAATTTATTTCTTTTGTAGCAGCAAATGCGAAAAAAATATGATTAAACTCGGAAGAGTTCCAAGAAAAGTTAAATGGGTTAAAGAATGATTCAAAAAAGTTTTGTTATGATGAAACCAGACGCCGTACAAAGACGTCTTATGGGTAAAATATTATCCCGTTTTGAAGATAAAGGTCTTCAAATCGTGGCTTGTAAATTAATTCAAATTGATGAAGATTTAGCAAAAACTCATTATGGAGAACACGCTGAAAAACCATTTTTCCCAAGCTTAGTTGAATACATCACTTCTTCACCATGCCTTGCAATGGTCATTGAAGGAGAAGAAGCAATCACAACTATCAGGAAATTAGTCGGCGCAACTAATCCTTTAGAAGCAGATCTTGGAACCATTAGAGGAGACTTCGGTATGGATACTGGAAGAAACATTATCCACGCTTCAGATGCTCCTGAGTCTGCAGAAAGAGAAATTGCACTTTTCTTTAATGAAGATGAAATTTGTGATTATCAAATTGTCGATAATGATTTAATTTATGAATAAATTCAGAGTTTAAAAATTTATTATCAAAGAAGATATTATGAAAATCAGATCCCCGATTGTATCAGTTTTAGGACATGTAGACCATGGAAAAACTACATTGTTAGATTATATTAGAGGAAGTACCATAGCGGATAAGGAAGCCGGTGGTATTACCCAGCATATCGGTGCTACAGAGATTCCGAACGATACTATTGAAGAAATCTGTGGAAACTTTATATCAAAATTGACTATTAAAGATTTGATTCCAGGATTATTCTTTATTGACACTCCAGGTCACGCAGCATTCACCAGTTTAAGAAAACGTGGTGGAGCTTTAGCCGATTTGGCCATTCTGATTGTTGACATTAACGACGGCTTCAAGCCTCAAACCTTTGAAGCATTGAATATTCTTAAGATGTACAGAACCCCGTTCATTGTGGTTGCCAACAAAGTCGACATGATTTTCGGATGGGAAACACATGAGGGCGTATCTTTCAAAGAGTCCTTCAATCAACAGGCTCCTAGCGTGCAACAGGATTTGGATACAAAGGTCTATGAGATTGTAGGAACACTCCACAAGGAAGGTTTCCAGTCTGAAAGATTCGACAGGGTTAGCAATTTCGCTTCCCAAATCAGTATCATTCCAATCAGCGCAAGGTCCGGTGAAGGAATCATTGAAGTTCTGGCAATGCTTTTGGGACTTGCTCAGCAATACCTTACAGAACAGCTTGAAATCAATGAAAACGCTCCGGCTAAAGGTACAGTTCTGGAGATAAAGGAAGAAACAGGATTAGGTCTTACCATTGATAGTATTATTTACGATGGTGTTTTGCGAACCAATGACGAAATCGCTTTGATGACATCTTCAAATGAAGTACTGACCACAAAAATAAGGTCCATATTAAGGCCGCTTCCTCTTGAGGAAATGAGGGATTCCAAAAAGAAATTCCAGAAATTCGATGAGGTTGTTGCAGCTGCAGGTATAAAGATAGCTGCCCCTAATCTGGATGACGTTATTTCCGGTTCACCTTTAAGGGTATTAAACGAAGAATCAGTACAGAAGATGAGGGAATATTGATTAAAGCCGATACATTAGGATCTCTTGAAGCTATTGTAAAGCTTTTCAGAGAAATCGACATTCCTATACGTGAAGCAGACATTGGTGATGTAAATCGCAGAGATATTATTAATTCATCTATAGCATTGAATGAGAATGAAGCTCACGGCGCTATCATTGCATTTAATGTCAACGTCAATCCGAATTCCCAGGAAGACTTGGAAAATTCAGACGTTAAACTTTTCAAAGGCGATGTAATCTATCAGATTATTGAAGATTATCAGGCATGGATTGAGGAAAGGGAACAAGCTAAGAAAAAAGCGTTCTACGATGCCATTATTAAACCTGCAAAATTCATGGCTTTGCCTAAATTGGTTTTCCGTCAAAGCAAACCTGCAATTGTTGGAATAGAATCCCTAAGCGGAACTATCAAACAGGGCCAGACACTTATTAATAAGAACGGTGAGTATGTTGGCGTAATAGCCAGTATGGAAGACAAGGGTGAAACATTGCCTGACATTCCTAGAGGCCAGAGGGTTGCAATGGCTATCAAGGATGCCGTTGTCGGAAAGCATTTCGATGAAGGGGATGAGCTGTATGTGGATGTCCCTGAAAAACACTATAAGTTTATTGAACGTGAATTTAAGGATAAACTGACTGAAGATGAATTTGAAACTTTATATGAATTTTTAGATATTAAACGTAAACAAGATCCAGATTGGGGTAAATTTGGTCTTTTTGAATAATGAATTATTGTTATAAAAATTATGGAGGAATACCATGGCATTCAAAATTGTTGTGTCTCAAAAAGCTGAAACTCATCAAGTTGAAATCGATGATACTAAAGCTCTTAACGGATTAGTCATCGGTGATGAATTTGATGGTGCTATTGTTGGTTTAGATGGTTACACTTTAAAAATAACCGGTGGTAGTGATAAAAACGGTTTTACCATGAAAAAAGATGTTTCAGGTACTAGAAGAATAAAAAGTTTATTGACTGGTGGTACCGGTTATCATCCTAAAGCTGATGGTGTTAAAAGGAGAAAAACCGTTAGAGGAAACACTATTGCAGAAGATATTGTACAAATCAACACTATAGTTACTAAAGCTGGAAGCAAATCAATAGCTGATATTCTTGGTGCTGGTGAAGAAGAGGAAGAATAGTTTCACTATTTTTCTTATTTAACTTTTAAGTCGAATTAAAATTATTAAAAAAGGTGGTTATCTGTGAACGTACAGTCAGATGTTAACATAGGTTTGGTTGGTCATGTAGACCACGGTAAGACTACTCTTACTAAGGCATTATCAGGAGTATGGACTGATACTCACAGTGAAGAAACTAAAAGGGGTATTTCAATCCGTTTGGGTTACGCTGACATTGAATTTAGAAAATGTCCTGAATGCGAAGAGCCTGAATGCTACACAACCTCTGAGAAATGTGAACACTGTGGAAGTGAAACTGAATTAATCAGAAAGGTATCTTTCGTTGATGCTCCGGGTCACGAAACTCTTATGGCAACTATGTTATCTGGTGCTGCAATTATGGATGGTGCAGTATTGGTTATTGCTGCAAATGAGTCTTGTCCACAACCACAAACTAAAGAGCATCTCATGGCACTTGACGTAATCGGTGTTAAGGATGTTATTGTAGTTCAAAATAAAATTGATATTGTATCAAAAGAAAGAGCTATTGAAAGTTATAATGAAATTAAGGAATTTGTTAAAGGTACTTGCGCTGAAGATGCTTTAATAATACCTGTATCTGCTCAACAAGGCGCTAATGTAGATATATTGATTGAAGCTATGCTCAAACAAATCCAACCACCGGAAAGAAATGTCGATGACAGTGCACTTATGCATGTTGCAAGGTCATTCGATATCAACAAGCCTGGTTCAGGCGCAAGCAAAATTAAAGGTGGAGTTATTGGAGGTACATTAGTTCAGGGAACCTTTAAACTTGGAGATACCATTGAAATCAGACCTGGCCCTACCAACAACGGCAAAAGGGTTGTTCTCAAATCAGAAATCATAGGTCTTGAGGCAAATGGCGAACAGGTTGAAGAAATAGGTCCCGGTGGTCTTGTCGGTATAGCAACCAAATTGGATCCGTCCTTGACAAAATCAGATTCCCTGTCCGGTACTGTTGCCGGTGAGGAAGGCACTTTGCCTGACGTTTTGGATGGCTTTAAGATGGAAGCCAATCTGCTTGACCGTGTAGTGGGTACTAAAGAAGAACGTGAAGTTGCTCCGATTAAAATCAAAGAGCCTTTGATGATCAATTGCGGTACTACAACTACAATTGGAGTTGTTACATCTTCCAAGAAAAATGATGTTGACGTAACTCTTAAATTGCCGGTCTGTGCAAGTCCTGGTGATAGAGTGGCTTTAAGTCGTAGAGTCGGTGCTCGTTGGAGATTAATTGGTTATGGTATTATTAAATAGAGGTAAATATGAACTCTAAAGAGGTTGTGATTGATACCAATTTTTTTATGGTTCCTTTTCAGTTCAATGTTGATGTAATCACAGAACTTGAAAATACATTACCTTCCTATAAACTAACTACTCCAAGCTTTGTTATCAATGAATTGAAGGGTTTGAAAAGAAATAATAAAGGAAAAATAAGGCTGAATGCGAATTTGGCTTTAAAACTGGCTAATTCTTCAAAAGTTGAAATAAAGGATATTTCATTACTTGAAAATGAAACTGTGGATGATGCGTTACTTAGAGTTTCAGAAGTTTTAGCTACAAATGATATTGAATTAAAAAATCGAGCAAAAGATAAAGGTATAACAGTCGTGTATTTAAGGCAAAAAAAATATATTGCTGTTGATGGTAAAATATAATATTAATTAAACTTATTAAAAAAATGAGGGATTGCTTTGTATTATAAGACAAAAATTAAAGACATTGTAAGAATACCGCCATACAAATTTGGCGAGCCTCTCAATGAAGTTGCTATTCAGACTTTAAATGAGACTTATGAAGGTCGTTTAGACAAAAAACTAGGATTACTTATTTGCGTTAATGCAATTGAAGAAATCGGTGAAGGTAAACTCATTATGGGTGATGGAGCTTCCTATCACAGTGTTGTATTTGAAGCAATTTTCTTTAAACCAGAACAACATGAAATCTTTAACGGCGAAGTAATTGATGTCGTTGACTATGGTGCATTTGTAAGAATCGGACCTATGGACGGTTTAATACACGTTTCACAAGTCACTGACGATTACATTAGTTACAACGCTAAAAATGGTTCTCTGACAGCTAAGGAATCCAACAAATCCCTGAATGAAAGTGATTTGGTTAGGGCCAGAGCGGTTAGTGTTTCAATTAAAGATGAATCTACCAACAACATAGAAAACAACAGGAATTCAAAAATTCCTCTCACTATGAGACAAAATAACTTAGGTAGATTTGAATGGATTGAAGAAGCTAAACAAAATAGTAAGAAGGGTTAAAAATGAAAGCATGTACTGTATGTAAAATGATTTCAAGCAAAGACCACTGTCCTAGTTGCGGAAACCCAACTTCAGACAACTGGAGCGGTCTTTTGATTATAACTGATCCGGAAGAATCCAAAGTAGCTCGTGAATTAAACATTGAGATTCCAGGAGAATATTGTTTAAGAGTAAGATAGAGGGTTATTTGTGTTACAACTAGATACAGAAAATAAAGATATAATAGCGGAGCTAAAAAAACCTTTAGGTAAATTATATCCCGACTTTGAAGACGCAATTGATGAGATTAAGTCTTCCGAGTTTCTAATTTCTGTTGGTGATGCAACTTTCAACAATCTTACAGAACATGAATTATATCCAAATATTGGTATAATCGATAATCTAATTCAACGAAAAAATCATACTCATGAAATTATACGTGCAGATCAGATTTTAAAGGCTGATAATCCGGCAGGATTCATTACAGATGATCTATGGGAAACCATAGGCAAGGCTCTTGAATTATCTGGCAGTGGCGAATGCTATGTAATTGAAGTGGCCGGGGAAGAAGATCTTGCAGTTCTTCCTTGCATCTTAATGGCCAGTCCTCAGACCACAATATTGTACGGTCAGCCAAATGAAGGATTGGTGCTTTTAAAAGCGCACGATTTAAAAGATAAAGCTCAAATGCTTATTGACGGATTTATTGAAATAAAAGAATGAGGTTTTATAATGGAAATCGAATTTATTGAAGAAAAAGAAAATAAATTATTTAACAGAAAAGAAATTAAGTTTTATGTTGATTATGATGGAGAAGCAACTCCTAAAGTATTGGACATTAAATCTAAATTAGTTGCTTTGCTAAACACTAAAAAAGATTTAATCGTTGTTGACAATGTACAACCTCACTACGGTGAACCTAAAGCATTAGGTTATGCTAAAGTTTACGACACTGTAGATGATTTAACCTACATTGAAACCAAACACGTAATCGCTAAAAATGAAGAACCTGAAGAAGCACCTGCAGAAGATGCAGAAGATGCAGAAGAAGAATAGGTGATTTGCATGGTAAGAAAATCTGATTTATACAAAGTTGATGGAGACAAAATTGAAAGAAAAAACCAAATTTGTCCTCGTTGCGGTGAAGGTGTATTCATGGCTGACCATGGTGACAGAGTTGCTTGTGGTAAATGCGGATACACTGAAATGAAAAAATAAGATGTTTACATCTTAATTTCTTTTTTTATTATTTTTATCTTTAAATTATTTTTAAGAAGGGATTCTTTTGGATAATATTAGAAATGGTCGTTTTAAGACTGGAATGACTGATGAAGCAGCCGAATACACTTCATCACTTGAAGCAGATAAAGTTATTTTTGAAGCTGACATTAAGACTAATTTTGCTCACACTTCCATGCTCAAGCATGAAGGAATAATCGATGCAGAAATCGCAGACAACATTTTATGCGCTCTTGACAGCTTAAAAGAGGAAGGATACGAAGCTTTGGTATTTGACCCTTCCGTTGAGGATGTCCATATGGCTATCGAGAACTATGTGACTTCAAAAATCGGACCTCAGGCAGGATTTATGCACACAGCAAAATCCCGTAATGACCAGGTTGCATGTGACGTGAGACTGGTTTTAAGAGAAAAGATAACAGAAATTCAGATAGGAATTTTAGAGTTCATCGAAGGGCTTAATGAAATGGCCGGCGAGCATCTGGAAGATGTTTTCATTGGATTTACCCATCTTCAGCACGCACAACCGATTACAATTGCCCACCATCTGATGGCTCACGTTCAGGCTCTTAAAAGAGACTATGAGCGTTTGGCAGATACATATAAGCGTGTAAACCTGAATCCTTTAGGGTCAGCCGCAATGGCAACCACAAGCTTTCCGATAAACAGGCAGCTTACAACTGACCTTTTAGGCTTTGACGCCTATCTTGAAAACTCCATGGACGGAGTTTCTGCAAGGGACTTTATTGCCGAAACAGTCTTTGATTTTGTTGCATTGTCTTCAACACTTGCCAAAATCTGTGAGGAACTGGTGCTCTGGAGCACTTATGAGTTTGGCGTTATTGATATGGCTGACGAATATTCATCAACTTCATCTATTATGCCTCAAAAGAAAAACCCTGACGTGGCCGAGCTTGCAAGAGGTAAAACCAGCATAGCCACAGGTGAGCTTATCACTATACTTACAATCATGAAGGCAATTCCATACACATACAATAGGGACCTTCAGGAAATCACCCCTCATTTATGGAATGCATGTAAAGTGACTAGCGAAACCCTGTCAATTGTAACCAAAATGCTTCTCTCAGTCAAGTTCAATGTTGAAAGATGCGCTGAGCTTGCAGGAAAGAACTTTGCAACAGCTACTGATCTTGCAGACATTATGGTTCGCGAAAAGCAGATTCCGTTCAGAACCGCCCACAAGATTGTCGGAAGAATAGTCAATGAGGCCACAGCTAACGGCATGGCTGAAGAGGACATCACTTCCAAATTCATTGACGAGATTGCAGTTGATTTGGGCTTTGATGAGCTTAACCTTGCTGATGATTTGATTCAAAGGGCATTGAATCCTGCTGAAAATGTCAGAATCAGAGCCGTTGTTGGAGGTCCTGCTCCAGAAATGGTTGAGCTTGCAAGAGACAATATCAAAGTATTTTTGAATGAAGAATTTGAGAAAAAGGGAATTTAATTTCCATTTTTTTTCTTTTTGGTGAGAGTCATGAATTTCAAAAATTTCTTCATTTTTTTATCAGTTCTAATTTTGATTTCAAGTATTGGTGCGGTTTTTGCCCAAAACGTCACACTTGACGATGTGGTGTTTGAGGTTCCTCAAAACTATACCGTAAAAAACCTAACTGACGTTTCTGCAAGGATGGTGCGTGATGACAATGCAAACTATACCGTTTTCATTTTCGTATCAGATTCCGAGTCAAATATCGCCCAGAACAGCAATGCAATTTCAGGATTCACTTTTCTTGACGGCAACAACTATACCGCCTCAAACAACATAAGCGTAACCCAGCAGAACTATATGAAAAATGAGACCTACTTTTCCTATTACTCATTTGACGTTGAAGGTTCCCATTTCCTGATTGGGTATTCATTCCCTGTTGAGGACAAATTTGTTGATGATGAGGAAAATCCTGCAAACGCAATTATAGAGTCAATCTAATCTTTTTTTATTTTTAATGCATCACTGCACTTTTTTTTTTATTCTGTTTTGTAAAAACTCCAAATCAAATCAAGCGCCTCTCCAGGCTCCAGTGCCCCTGAGCGGGTTTCCCTTAAGATTCTCTGGATTGAAAATTTCTTCATGTGAGGGAATTTTCTGTGAACCTCATACAGCAGCGGACAGCCGAACCCTTTGAATGTCTTTAAATCATAGTTTTTGATTAAGGATTTTATCTCTTGCTTGCCAACACTTAAACTTGCTGGAAGGTTCAAGCGATATAATGAATCGTCCTGCAGATTTATGCATTGGCTACCAGTTGCAAGCATATCACCGAAGATAATTATCGGTATTTTGTTATCTTTTGCATATTTTTTTGCAAGCTCGCCGGTATTTTTGGAGCATCTTCCGCAGGGATGGACATTGCCTTCGAATGCTTCTGAGACAACATCCGAATAGTCGCTTTCAATATATTCATGCTCAACGCCAAGAGCTTCGGTGACTGTTTTTATATTTTTCTTAAACTGGTTTGGAAGAATTATGGTTCCCGGATCAACGGTAATCGCTTTTGGGTTGAATCCAAGCTTTTTGGCCAAAATCAAAGAAAAGCTGCTGTCAACTCCTCCTGAAAGTGCAACGACAGCCTCTGTATTTTCGGACTCTTCAAATTCCAGATTATCAAAA
Source organism: uncultured Methanobrevibacter sp. (assembly GCA_900313645.1). GTDB lineage: Archaea > Methanobacteriota > Methanobacteria > Methanobacteriales > Methanobacteriaceae > Methanocatella. The sequence continues at coordinate 500 of OMSA01000052.1, read as the reverse complement.
TAAGTTTCAAAGCTGAATGAGTAAATGTCATCAAGCTTGTTTTCGATGGTTCTCTCAAGGTTTTTAAGACCAACCAAATCCAAATCAAGGTTTTTAATGGTTTTACTTGAAAGCTCCAGCTTGTATTTTTTGTTTAAAAAATCCCCGTATGACTCAACGTGTATGCTTTCAAGGCCAAGTTTTTCTCTGAGTTTTCCGACAACCCATCCTCCTTTTCCTATTATCGCCGATTTGTCCGGACGGTCCTCGGTTATTATCCACAGCTCATCGTTTTTAAGGTGGATGTCCTCGATAAATATGTTGACTTTGTCATGGCCTATCTCTTCGCGGATTGAGTTGATTTCATCAAGCAGGAATTCTTTAGTGTACATCATATTCAATTTTAGTTTTTCTGTCTTTAAAAATTTTCCATTAATTTTTTTAAATATCAGGTATAAATACTATTACATAAGCTATTTAGGGAATTTATTATGGAATACAGAAAATTAGGTAACACAGGT
>OMSA01000061.1 GCA_900313645.1 uncultured Methanobrevibacter sp. | reverse complement strand
GCTTCTGCAACTTCACAAGCTCTTGAGAAGTTGGTAATTCCACTTGCAGCGTGTGTTCTGTAACATCCTGCACCTAAAATTGCTACTTTCATTTTTTTGCCTCCTTTGTTTTCATGGTTTCCAAATTTTTCTTTTAATTTAGAAAGTACCATTCTTTTGTCTCCTTATTTTAATGAACTTTTATAATAGTTGAAACTATTTAAAAAGTTTTACTGCATGGAGACTCCATGAGTAGAACTCAAAGAGTAATAAAAATTATGGTAGTTTTATTCCATGCAGTAATAAATATTATTTAAATTATCGTACTATTTAAAACTTGTTATTACTCTTTTTTTAGTATTATTTTTTTTATCCTTTTTTAGTTATTAGTAATACTAGTATTACTATTTTTTTATTTTAATTAAGTTTAGTAATACTTTTTATTTCACGTTATAATTGATAGGGATTTGTTTTAGGTTTGCCTAAATCGAAACTTATTTATTGATGATTTCACTGAAAATAATATTAGATAAAGTAATTTTGGAGTAAAATTTCATGTATGACTTAATAAAAAAGGCGGTTTATGATGATGATGCCGCAATTCAAATATCAAAAATGGACAAGGATGTGACCTCCGTCGTTGATGCGATTTCAGAACTTTCCCTTAAAGAGACAATGAAATTGGGAATGCAATTTAAAAGGTTTCCTTTAGGATGTGACCTGACTGAAGTGGTTGCCGGAACATGCGCCTCTGATTTGGAGATAATGGATTTGTTGGGTAACTGTCGCTTGTCTGATATGATCGGCGCTCCAATTCACATCTGTGCTTATGCGTTTTCAGACATCGGCGAAAAATTCGGAATGACCGGACTTGAAGTTATGCAGAAGGTTCATGAGATTGTTGATGTTCCCCTTGATTTGGACCATTTCGGTGAAAACGGTGCGATGAGACTTCCAAAAAACATTAGTGGATGTGGGGGTGAATGCTATAATAAGGGTCCTGCATTCACGGAATGTCCCAGAGGCAGGATTCATGAGCGCCTGATCGATAAGGAGCTAGAACAAAAGGACGATAAGGAGGAATGGGTTAAACTGTCATCATCCGTTGCGGTAAATGTCACTTGCGAACAGACTGGTGACGGTCATGCGGCTCCATTAAGGGAAGCTGAAGACATTGCACAATTGGCTAAAAAATATGGCAGAGGCCTTGAATCCATCATGTTTGTCGGCGACGGATATGATGAGGTCATAACCGGTTTTGAAAAATCCATTGAAATCGGTGCAGATGTCATTGTTGTTGAGGGAGGTCCTTTCAACAGATGCGAAAACACCACTGAAAGCTTTGCAAAAACAATTGCAGCTGCAAGGATATTGTCTCCAGGTAAAGTGGTGGCCACCAACGGGGCCTATGAACATGAGGTTCGTGCAGGTTTGAGAACAGGATTGAACATGGTCATTACAGGATTTCCTAAAAATCATCATGGATATATGTGCGGATATGAGCCGGGAACAGCCAGGCGCGGAAAGTTCGGGCTTCCAAGAATCATACAAATCATCAATGAGGAGTTTCCGAATCGTGGCCTTCCTGTCCAAAAGCATGACCTGTTGTCATTGGCAACAGCTGTCAAGATTGCCGGGCCGGATTATGTATATCCTAGGAAAATCGGATCATATCATGTTGGAGATGCCCACTGGGCAACTTTGGTCAACTCAAGGATGTATCAGAATATCGAACTGAAACATACCTTAAGCGATATTGTTGAATTGGCTCGCGGAAATGTTGTCTCCTTGCATGGGGGACGGTTTATCTCATGGGTTATTGCAAACGAATTGGACAGGTATGTTGATGAAATCATAATTTCAGATGTTGACGATTGGGTATTGAAAAACACTGTCAGTAATCTTCAAGATGCTTTGAACGCCACAATCATTGCTGAAAAGGATGACAAGGCTGCAGCCGATAGTGCGGACTTTTCAATCGCATCATCAACAATGATTCCGGTCAAGGAAAGCATTTTGAAAAAAGTTCCAAATGCATTAACAATAGTTTAGTAATAATTTTTTATAAAAAATTATGCTTTAAAGTAGTATTATTTTTATAAAAAGTATTACTATTTTTTCTTTATCTATTTTATTATATTTTTCTTCTTAAATTTAATTTAATTACTTATTTTCAAAAAATAAATGTTATATTTTTCTTAATTTGATTCAACTAAACGTTTTATTCTCTTTTTTTAATATTATTAGTATTTAAATGATTTTCTTAATTATTAATTTTCATTGAAAACTTGCTTGAGATGCTTGTTTAATAAAACTGAGTTGTTACTGTCATCAGTTTATTTATTAAATAATTAATTCTTCTTAATTTACTTTAAAACTTTAAATTTGCAGAGTAATACTTTAATAACATTTATATGGTTATTACTATTCATTACTATATAGATTATTTTAATTAATTTGTTAATTTGAATAATTTGGAGATTATTTTAATAATAATTGGAGAGAGTAGTGTGGAAATTACTGTAGAAAAAATAGCAATGATTAGAGAAAATCACAATCCCAAAAATACGAATTTAAATTTGGACATTGACTGGTCAGTTGAGTATACCAATACTGATCAAAGGAATGTGAACTACAATATTGTTTTAAAATCCGCTGAATGCCTAAATTTAAATTTCAAGGTTGAAGGATTGGTCATGTTGGACATTTTTGAAGAGTTCCTCCAGCAGGAATGTTCTCAAATTGTTTTCCATCACGCATGTACTATGTTAATGAATATGATTTCATTAACCAGGCAATCAAATTATGAGCTATTGAAAGAGGATACAAATTCTGCAGTAAATATGAATGCTGCTTTTTAAAGATTTGGTGAGTATTATGTTTGAAATTAAACACACGTTATGCCCTTCATGTAGTGTTGGTTGTGGTATAAACGTGATTTTAGATGGTGAAGAAATTGTTGGGACATTTCCCTATAAGAGACATCCAGTCAATGCTGGTAAAAACTGTTTGAATGGAAGAAATTCCATTGAATGCTGTGAAAGCAAATTTGAAGATATCGATTCTGAAAAGGCAATTGCAGACGCTTCAAAGGAAATTAAATCCTGTGATTCATCAGAAGTATCTGTAATCTGTTCAGGATATGATACTATTGAAGAGGTTGAAGCGATTAAAAACTTCGCAGAATCCAATGGATTCAACATAGGATTTTATTCAGATGATTTGAAAAATGTTGATGATGTCGCTTCATATGATGAGCTTGCAGCTGCAGGCAAGGTATTTGCAATTGGGGATTTGCTGTATGAAAATCCATTGATTGGAAGAAGGATTGTTCATGCAAAGCAGAATGATGCAAAAATTTATGCCTTGAGCAAAAATGAAAATGCAGTCACTTTCAACATTGCAGATGAAACATCCACTTCATCAGTTCAGGAATTTTTGGATAAATTCGCTGGTGAAATTGATGATTCTTCAGTTGTTGTATTTAATTATGTTGATGAGGCTGGCGATTTGGATAAATTGGAATCATTAAGCTGTAAGGTTTTGCCTGTTTTCAGCAAACCTAATACAAAAGGTGCTTTAGGCATCGTTGATCCGAAATCAAGCGATGAAATGATTGAATTGTTTGATAACACTAAATTGCTTCTGGTTTTCAATGATGATATTACAGAGGATTTTGATTATGATTTCGGCAGAATCTCAAAAATCATCAGTTTTGCATGTTGCGAAAATGACACTACCGAAATTGCAGACATTGTAGTTCCTGTCAAATCATGGTTGGAACAGGATGGGTCTTTTGTCAATGCGATGGGCGATGAGCAAAATTTCAGTTCAGTCATTGAATCTGACAATTTAGGTATTGTCGAAGTTATTGAGGAGTTAAACAAATAGAGGGGATAATATGAGTTATGTTTTAGCAAAATCTCAAAATAATGAAATTCTTGAAGCAGGTGAATGTGGAGGAGCTGTAACAAGTATTCTTAAATATTTGCTTGATGAAGGATTGGTTGATGGTGTTTTAGCATTAAGCCCTCAGGATGATGTTTATGATGCGTTCCCGGTTTTTGTAACCGATTCAGAGGATTTATTAAAAACTGCCGGGTCTTATCATTGTGCTCCAACAATGATAGGGGATCTTGTTCAAAAATATTTCATTGATAAAAAAGTTGCATTTACAGTCAAGCCATGTGACATGAGGGCCGTTGAAGAGCTTATAACAAGACATAAGATTAACAGGGATAACATTTACATGATTGGTTTGAACTGTGGTGGAACCGTATCACCAGTTAGCGGTAGAAAAATGATAGACTTGTTCTACGAAGCCAATCCTGATGATGTTGTAAGCGAGGAAATTGACAAGGGTCAATTCATCATTGAACTTGCTGACGGCTCAGAAGAGGCTGTGAAAATCCATGACCTTGAAAATGAAGGATATGGTCGTCGTAACAACTGCCAAAGATGTGATGTGAAAATCCCAAGAAAGGCAAATATCGCCTGTGGAAACTGGGGTGCAGAAGACGGTTGGACATTCATCGAAATCAATGATGAAAAAGGTCAGGAATTGATAGATGGTGCTAAAAAAGCCGGAATTCTTGAAACCAAGTCTCCTTCTGACGCTGCTGTTGAAGGAAGGTCAAAAGTTGAAAACATCATGATCAAGATGGCCAAAAAGAATCAGGATGCCACTTATCCTACAGTCAGTGAAATGACTGAATGGAGCCGATGTATCAGCTGTTATGCATGCCGTGATGTCTGTCCAATCTGCTGGTGCTTTGAAAACTGTGAATTGAACAAGCCTTACTTCAAGGATGAAGCTAATATTCCACCGGTTCCAATAGCTTTCCAGGGTGTAAGATTGTCCCACATGAGTTTCAGCTGTGTGGACTGTGGTCAATGTGATGACGTATGTCCGATGGACATTCCTGTTTCATTAATCTTCGATAAGTTGCAGAAAAAATACTATGATAGAACTGGTTATGTAGCTGGAGTTTCAGATGACATCAAACCTCCATTATACAGTCCAGAAAAAACAGAGTTATGAGGTGATTTGATGTCTGATGATTTAAAAATTGTAGGTTTATTATGTAACTGGTGTTGTTATGGTGGTGCGGATACTGCAGGGACTGCTCGTATGCAATATTCCCCAAACATCAGAATCATTCGTGTAATGTGCTCCGGAAGAATCAATCCTTCCATGATATTCAAGGCATTTCAGGAAGGTGCCGACGGCGTGTTTGTAGGAGGATGTCATATTGGAGACTGCCATTATGATGCAGGTAACTACAAATGGTCCAGAAGATCAAAAATCGTTGAGGATATCCTTGAGGAGTTTGGAATCGAAAAGGAAAGATTCCGTCATGAATGGATTTCTGCTTCTGAAGGCGAAAAATTCCAAAGAACAATGGAAGAATTCCATAAGACTCTCACAAAATTAGGGCCATTAGAATTAGAATAGAGTTTAAAAATTAGTCAAGCCATATTATGATCGTAAATAGCTGTTTTAGCTATTTACTTTCATTATTTAGCTGTCTTTCTAAGATTAGTGGGACTCTCACTAATGTTAGAAAAATGGTTAAAATAGAGAATATTTTGACTGTTTTTCAATTAATTATCTTTATGTTGATAATTCATCATTAGCCGAGCAATATTGGTTGTTGGCATAACCAATCGATATTGCTTATTTTTCTCCATCAATGTAGGATAATTAATAATTAAAAAGAGATTTGTATAATTACATATGGGTTTCTTTCACTGTCTACAATAGCTATTAAAGCAATCTTCTCCTCACGTCTTTAATAGCTATTCTTTATAAAAATATTTATTACTTTTTTTTAATAAAATATTATTTAAAATAGTATTATTTTTATAAAATGTATTACTATTTTTATTTCATCATTTTGAAGAAATTATGTCTAATATTAATTAAAATTTAATTGGTTTTGTTAAATTTCGTTTATAATTTAATTTTTCAATTATTTGGGGATTGCTTTTCATTATTTTTTATTTTAAAGTAATTCTAATAATTTTTGATATTATTATCATTTTCAAACCAGAGGTCCAGGAATGTTGTTTTCACATAATTCAAATTGATTTTGTCATTGAACTTATTTAATAAATAATTAATTGTCATTTTTTAATTTAAAGCTTAAATTGAAGAGTAATACTTTAATAACATTTATATGGTTATTACTAGTTAGTATAGTATAGATTATCAAATTTGCCTCAATTTTTGATAATTTTTATATGTCCATACCTCAATATAAATTAGGTCATATAACTACTGTAAATAGCTGTCAGGGCTATTTACACTCTATCTTAATTGTCTTTCTAAGATTATTGTGTTGATCAGTAATCTTAGAAAGATAGTTAAAGCATATTTTAATTATCTTGGTAAAGTCATTTGTATCTTTAAATGATTCATTTATGATGCAATCGTTTAAATTTTTGCAGTTATTAAAGTTTCTCTCCTCTGCTTTAATAACTCTTTTTTTTAATTAATGGTGATGGATGGGAAATTTAATCGGAGAGATAATAGTATTCTCCTTTTTCTTTTTGCTCACGGTCTTTGTAACTGTCGAGCTTGTTTACCCGTGGTCTTTTTGTTTCCTTATCCCTTCTGAATGTAATGTTTAAATTTCCTAAAAACTCGTTCATTGCATTCCTTAAGTCGATCGGCTTTGAAGCATGACCGTTAAGGCCGGGAGTTCCGTCAAACACCATTGCCCTGTCGGAGATGTAGTCGATAAATACGATGTCGTGGTCAACAATAAGTGATGCTGCATTTTGGCTTTCAACCATTTTGCGTATAACTCTCGCAGCTATCAGCCTCTGCTCAACATCCAGGAATGCTGTCGGCTCGTCGAAAAGATAGATTTCGGCATCCTTTGCCAATGTTGCGGCTATCGCCAGCCTTTGAAGTTCCCCTCCGCTCAGGCCCTTGACAGGCTTGTCAAGCATTTCATCCAGTGTCAGAGGTTTCATTATTTCGCTTTCAAAGATTTTTGATCCGAAACTTGGAGCGTTCATGAATAGAAAGTCGCTTACGGTTCCTTCGAAGTTTGAAACGATATATTGGGGCTTGTATGCTATTGTAACCTCTTCGTCAACCTCTCCTGTTGTCGGCTCTTCCACGCCTGCAAGTATCTTGGCGAATGTTGTCTTACCGATACCGTTTGATCCGAATGCGGTTACGATTTCGTCATAGAATATTTCACCCGCA
>OMSA01000099.1 GCA_900313645.1 uncultured Methanobrevibacter sp. | reverse complement strand
GTTATCAGACACGAACTTGAGGGAGTGTCAAAATTCATCTCAGACATAGTGGACGTTCCTGTTATAAACGCTGGTGACGGTGCAGGTCAGCATCCGACACAGACCCTGCTGGACTTGTATACAATCAAAAAGGAAATAGGTCATATCGATGATTTAAAAATAGCATTAATCGGGGATTTGAAATTCGGCCGTACAGTGCATTCACTTTCAAACGCTTTGGGTCTTTTTGACAATGTTAAAATTTATCTGGTTTCTCCAAAAGAGCTCAGAATGCCTCAGGAAGTATTGCATGATTTGGACAAAACCAATGTTAAATACGAGGAATTCGACAATATCGAAGACATCATCAATGACGTTGACGTGCTTTACGTTACCAGAATCCAGAAGGAACGCTTCGCTGACGATGATGACTATCAAAAAATAAAAGGTGCATACATCATAAACAAAAAGATGCTTGAAGGAAAAGACCTGATTGTAATGCATCCCCTACCAAGAATTGATGAAATCGACGGTGACGTTGACGATACAAAATATAATAAGTATTTCACACAGGCAGCTAATGCGGTACCTGTGAGAATGGCTATTTTAAAAACTTTAATTAAAAATCACCCTAAATAGAAAATAGGGCTGTTTCAAGTAGGATTTCATCACATTGAAGTTTGATAATATTGGTTCTGCCTTTTCCACGTCCACGTGAAATTGTATTGGTGGAAATGATACCCAACAGTTCAAGCTCATTGATGAAATCAAAGATTCTTCTGTATGTTACAGCATCCTTTTTGGAAATTTCCATATAGGAATCATAAAGCTTTCCTGAAGTGATTTCCTCACCTTTTTTTGTCAAGTTTAAAATCGCTTCCAAAACCCTCTGCTGCTGAAGAGGCAATGTTGATAGAATTTCAGTTACCTTGTTATGTTCAATTCTTTCCTTAGCCTGTTTTACATGTTCACTTGTAACTTTTGGTGCGTTTTCATCAAAAGCAAGTTCCCCTGCATTTTTAAGCAAATCTAAAGCGTATCTTGCATCACCTTCTTCCTTGGCCGCCATCGCTGAACACAATGGAATCACGTCTTTTTCCAAAACATCTTCATTGAATGACAATTCTGCCCTTTCTGAGAGGATATCTCCAAGCTGATCTGCTCCATAAGGTGGGAAAACAATTTCTTTATCATGCAAACTGCTTGTAACTCTAGGCTTAATCAGATTTTTGAAGTCAAGATAATTACTGATTGACAATACGGCCACATTGTCTGTTCTTGTAAGAGTGTATAATATTCCGTCGCCGTCTTTGTCAAGCAGAATATCAATCTCATCCAAAATAACAATCAGCTGCAACTTTTTACCAAATGCGTTTGTCCTGAACAGGTCCCTGAAAGCGTTTACAACTTCAGCCTTTGTCCATCCACGATTAGGAACATCACGTCCGAGCCTGTTACAAAGTTCAGCTATTACCTGATACTCGGTTGTATAGTCTGTGCATCTGATATGTTCGATTTTAACGAATACGTTTTCTTTGCTTGCCGCTTCAATAAGCTGTTCACGTGCAAATTTTGATGCTGCGGTTTTTCCTGTTCCAGTTTTACCGTATAAGGTTACATTTGACGGGGTCACACCATCAAGTACATCAACCCAGCATTTTGCAATATCGCGTATCTGGTCATCCCTGTGAACTAGCTTATCAGGTAAAAACCTATGATCCAAAGGTTTTTTGTCTTTGAATATAGTGTTGCGACGACGATTGCCGATAAGATTTTCATCCTCAAAAATGTTTACCATAATTCCACCTTAAATTACGAGTTAATATCAAAATTATAAAAAATTCAGTAAGTATAATTTCCAGTGTTAATAATATAAAATAGGTAATAAATAAAGGTTTTTATTAAAATTTCAATATTTTGTATTAACAACTCAAAAATTGTAAAAAATTAATTGTCATAAAATCCTTTTTATCAATTGAATCGAATTATCTATTGATTAAATTAAAAAAAATCAAATTTTATTTATTTAATCTTAAAAAAAATCGATATTCTAAATTTAAATTTTAAACATGAAAAAGTACTATTTCAAATAAAAAATATGGATTTCAAGTGTAAATATCTCAAAATAACAGTCATGTTAAGCACTCAAAATCGCGAATGGAGGAAATTTTTAAAAAAATTGTAATGATTTATCACAAAGACAGAGAGGTCTGTTTCAAGTGTATAACATTTCCTGCAAAAAGCCAAAATCAAGAGGTGAATTTCAAGTGTAAAATAAATTTAAATTATTCCGCTTCAAATATAAAAAATTAAAACAAAGATAAAACAGTGCCTGAATTGCAAAATAAACGATAGATAGAGAGATAAATTTCAAGTGTTTACAGATGAAATATACCTCTTCTGTTCTAATATACCTTCGAAATCGTTACAGTTGCAATGCACCCCTCCCTCTCTAGATGAACATGTCGTTTTCATTTGAGGGTGTGACGCTTACCTGGATGGAACCGAATTTTTTGTCAATCAGCCATATGCAATGCAGTTTTGATTTGAAAACTCTTTTAAGAGATCTTATAAGTTCATTCTTGGTTAGGCCATCTTCAAAAATCTGGTCAGTAATTACGAATTGCTGCAGGATATCATTTGAAACCTTAAGTTCGAAATCAACCAGATAGCTGTTCAATGCAAAGTTCAAATCCATAATGAATTCCTTTCTGGTTTTATCATCGGAAGATTGCATCAGACTGGTGTGCTGTGGAGCTACCTGAGTGGCGCATGCAATAACAATGCAGTCCTTGTCCCTTGGCTTAACTACATCCATGATGTTTTCCTTTGGAAACTCAATTATATAGTGAAAATCAGCGTTCTCATCATATTTCATTTCTCTAAGCAAGTCCTCATCTGATAACCATTGTTTTACATTGTCTTCAAGATTCATAATATCATCTTTAATTAATGAATTTAATAATAAATTATTTATTTTTTTATTATAAATAATAAACTATGATTGAATATAACAGTATTTTATTTACAAACATCAATTTGATTTACTTTGTTATGTTTGCACTGATTCTTTCATTGGCATTTGATTTAATATTCGGTGAGCTGCCAGCCAGAATACACCCTGTTGTTGTAATGGGATCTGTAATAAATTTCTTCAAAAGGATGTTTATCGGCATAAAAAACAAGTTTTCAGGTTTGTTTTTGTATTTGGCATGCTGTATTGTGTTAAGTATTGTATTGTATTTGATATATTTAATTATAAGTGTTAATGTTATTTTATTTATTGTTATATTCATTATATTGTTATCTTCCACTTTTTCTGTCAAGATGCTGTTGTCTACTGCCAGGGATGTTGAAGACGCCTTGAATGAAAGCATTGAAAAGGCAAGAGAACTTGTATCATACCTGGTAAGCAGGAACACTGATGAGCTGACTGAAAGCTTTATCGTTTCTGCAGCTATTGAAAGCATGACTGAAAACATTACCGATTCATATGTGGCGCCGGTATTTTATTATTTCATATTTTCATTGGTTTTACTCTATTTTAATGTGAATAATATTTTATTTTATTTATTGCTGATTCCAATGATTTACAGATTGTCTAATACCTTGGATGCAATGGTGGGATATGAAAATGATGAGTTAAGAGACATCGGTTATGTTCCGGCAAAAATGGATGATATACTCAATTATATTCCTGCAAGAATATCAGGTCTTTATGTTGTTTTATCAGCATATCTTTTAAAGCTTGACGGTAAAAACGCCTTTAGAGTGATGATGAGGGATGCAAGAAATTCTCCTTCCCCAAATTCAGGATATACCATGGCATCAACCGCAGGAGCCCTGAACATTCAGCTTGTAAAAAAGGATACCTATATTTTAGGTGATGACAAAAAGGATATTGTAGCTGACGATATTTCAAAGGCAGTCAGTCTGTCAAGACTGGCCATAATGTTGTTTACACTTACGGTTATTTTATTATTGATATTAATAGTGATATTATGAAAATAGCAATCATTTCTGTATCAAAGAAAGGTCAAAAGGTAGCTTTGGATTTGAAAGACAAATTGGATGGCGATTCAACAATCATCAAGACAGACCTTTATCACAAGAATGTAAAAAAGTATTTTCCGATTCTTTTTTATGAATATGATGCCATTGTAGCAATCATGGCTTCTGGAATACTTATAAGGTCAATCGCTCCTTTGGTTGAATCCAAACTGACAGATCCGGCAATAGTAAACATTGATGATAATGCAAATTTTGTAATATCAACACTTTCAGGCCATCTAGGCGGCGCAAATGATTTGACAAACAAGATTTCAAAACTGATCGGTGCAACACCTGTCATTACCACTTCCACTGACGTTAATGAAAGGCTTGGAATTGATGTCATCGCCAAAGACTTGTATTTGTCAATTGACAGGCCAAAGGAGATACTGTATTTCAACAAGGCCATTCTTGAAGGCCGTGAAATATCATTTACAGTCAATCCGAACAAGGATT
>OMSA01000050.1 GCA_900313645.1 uncultured Methanobrevibacter sp. | reverse complement strand
GTTAGTTTTCCGCCTTTTCCAAGCACTCTGTGGCAGGGAATGATTATGCCAATCGGATTGTGCCCGACTGCTCCACCGACAGCCTGGGCAGACATTGAAGGCGATATTCTTGATGCAATTTCGCCGTAGGTAACTGTTTTGCCATAGGGAATTTCAGTTAATATCTTCCAGACCTTCTTTCTGAAGTCTGTGCCTTTTGGGTTTAACTTAAAGTTTATTTCAGGATTTGAACCTGTGAAATAATCATCAAGCCATTGCTTTACATCACAAAAAATAGCTAAATCATCATTTTCGATTAAATCATCATCAATTGATGAGCAGAAATTTTTCTGGTCTAAAAACCATACCCCAACCAGAGCCTCGCCGTCACTTACAATTAGCAGCTCCCCCAGAGGAGATTCATAATCATTTGAATAATACATTTCTACATATATGACTTAAAAAATTTCTCAAATTCTTCATCTTCCATAGGTTCAGGAGTTGATATGTTTTCATTATCCATAATGCTTGAAGCAAGGTTTCTGTATTCTTGTGCTTCATCACTTTCAGGGTATTTTTCTACAACGGTTTTTGCATCTAATTCAGCATCCTGAATCAAATTACTTCTATGAATAGTACCAATAACATGTGTTCCTATCTTTTTTGCAAAGTCATTAACAATCTGTTCTTCGTTATCGACATTTCTGCAGTTGCAGACAATACCGCTCAGATTACCCTTAAGTTTTTTGACACCCCGAACAATGTTGTTGGCAGCATAAAGTGACATGTACTCGCCTGATGTGACAATGACAACCTCATCAGCATACTTTTCACGAAGAGGCACTGAAAAACCACCGCAGACAACATCTCCCAACACATCATATACGACTACATCCAGATTCTCATCAAAAATACCTAATTTTTCAAGGTATTTCATGGCAACAATAACACCGCGCCCCGCACATCCGACACCAGGTTCGGGACCTCCGCTTTCAACACATTGAATGGCCTTAAATCCTGTGAAAACCAGATCATCCTTTTCAGGATTTCTATTGTCCTTTAAAGTATTGACAACTGTTGGAATCCTTTTACCATATAATGTACGTGTGGTATCTGCTTTTGGATCACATCCGATAACCAAACAGTTTAAATCGTCACTGCCCCACACAGCGGACAGATTAGCTACAGTGGTACTTTTTCCTATTCCACCCTTTCCGTAAATAGCTATTTTTTTAATCATCATTATCTCTCTCAACTAACTTATAAACAAAATCATTTTCACGCACTTTAGTTGCAACTGCAATAGCAACATTCGAACCCTTTTCAACATGGCTGACCGCTTCACCTTCAATCTGCATGGAATCGATTGTATGAGTAATAGACCCGGTAGTAGGGCCCTGAATCATGATTTCATCACCCAAATTCAAATCATCCCAGATTCTAAGTTCCGCAGCTTTAACCTTGCTGTAATAATTGACAACCTGACCTATGTCCTTTTTGATATATTTTGACTGATTGTCCTCGCTTGTCTCAAATGGGGTGTTGAAGTAGAAATTGGTGTCAAATCCCCTATTGAACACACTGGATAACTTGTCCATCCACTCTGCTTTAACTTCAAAATTCAAAGGATCTTCATTGTAATTATCAATAGCTTCACGGTAAACTCCCGTTACCATTGCTCCATAATCGGGACTGCGGGATCTTCCTTCAATTTTAAATGATGCAACGCCGCTTTCCATAAGCTGAGGAATATAGTCTATCATGCACATGTCTTTCGGTGAAAAGAAGTTGGTCCTGTAACTTCCGTCATCACTGCCTGTGATTGTGAATCTTTCATCTTCAACATCAGAGAAATTGACAACATTATCCTCACCTTCCTCATATGTTAATGTCCAGTTTTTGCGGCAAGGCTGCAGGCAGTCTCCACAATTGGCACTGCGACCATATAATCCGTAACTTAAAAAACACCTGCCGGAAATTGCCATGCAAATTGCACCATGAATGAAAATTTCAGTTTCAATAGGCGATTTTGATGTGATTTCAGTAATTTCCTTAAGGGAAAGTTCACGTGAGAGAATTGCCCTTTTGGCACCGAGTTTTTTTAGAGTCTTAAGGGTATAAGAATTAGTTACATTTTCCTGAACGCTGATATGCGCTTCAAGACCATGTGAAACAGTGTCTTCAATCAATCCGATATCTGATAAAATAAGTCCGTCGATTTCTGAAGCGGCAATGGACTCAAGATTGGCATTCAGTTCATTTGCCAGCCGTTCATTTAAAATTATATTAGTTCCAAGATATGTTTTGGCACCGTATTCTTTGGAAATTTTTGATACTTCGCTTAAATCGTTTAGTGAAAAATTTTTAGCGTTGGCCCTCATATTAAAATTATCTAAACCAAAGTAAACTGCATCAGCGCCATTTTCCAAAACAGCACGCAATGATATAAAATTTCCTGCTGGAGCTAATAATTCAACCATAATCATCTAAGGTTTATAATAAGTTTCTGCTTCAATATCATCAGGCAATTCGGTTGGATAAACTTCATTGAGACATCCTAAACATAAATCCTCTTCCGGCATTCCAATAGCTTTAACCAAAGCCGGCAAGGTAATATAACCTAATGTATCAATGTCCAGTTGCTCCTGAATTTCATCAACTGTATAATTGGCAGCAATTAATTCTTTTTTAGTTGCCATTGCTACACCATAATAACATGGCGCAATTACAGGAGGACAACCAACTAAAAAGTGAATTTCTGCAGGTTCGGCTTCCTTAACAAGATTCAGTAACTGTTTTGAGGTGGTTCCTCTAACTATACTGTCATCTATTAAAATAATCTTTTTGCCTTTAATTGCTTCTTTAATAGGATTCAATTTGAGCCTGACCGCCAGTTCCCTTTCTTCCTGAGTTGGCATAATAAATGTTCTTCCGACATACCTGTTTTTAATTAAACCTTCACCGTAAGGTATTCCGGAAGCCTTTGAATATCCGATAGCTGCAGGAATTGATGAATCCGGCACTGGAATTACAACATCAGCATCAATAGGATACAGTTCATATAGCTGACGGCCGATATTCATTCTGGTTTGGTAAACATTAATTCCGTCAATTGTGCTGTCAGGTCTTGCAAAATAAACATATTCAAACATGCAGTGAGATAATTTACAGCTTCCTGCTAAATCTAACATATGGGAGTTAATTTCATTATTTTCAAAGTATACAACTTCACCGGGAACGATGTCCCTAATATATTTAGCGTTAATTACATCAAATGCAACGGTTTCAGAAGCCAATATGTAATCACCATCTCTTTCAGCAATAGCTAGTGGTTTGATTCCCATAGGGTCTCTTACACCATATAAATCGCCATTAACGAGGATTGTTAATGCATATGATCCGACAAGCTTTTTAGTGACAGCCTCAATTGATTCTATCATGTTTTTATTGTTGTCAAAATATTCATGCTTGAGCATATAACAAATCACTTCAGAATCGGAATCGGATTTGAAATCATATCCCTGTGAGATAAACTCTTCTTTTAGCTCAGCTGAATTTACAATATCCCCATTGTGGGCCATTGCAATAAATCCATCATCAAAATCTGTTACAAACGGCTGTGAATTTTCAAGTTTGGACTGGCCTGTAGTTGAATATCTTACATGCCCTATTGCCATGTTACCCTGAAGATTCTGGATTTCATAGTCTTTAAAAACATCGGTTATTAGACCCATTCCGCAGTAGTAATTTAAACCTTTTTTTGGATTAAAAGTAGCGATTCCTGCTGATTCCTGGCCTCTATGCTGTAAAGCATATAAACAATAGTACACTAATGATGCAATATCCTTAGATTCGTCTTTAGAGTGAAATCCAACGATACCACACTTGTCTTCAATATCTCCTTGCATATGCAAACTCCCATTAAAAGTATAATAATATGTTTCTTTTAACTAGTATAAAATAATAATGATTCAGTCCCAAAAATTCTCAAAAGTGTTAGGAATATCATAATCATCCCTAACTTCAGGAACATCATTTTCATCATCAGAAGACAATTCTCTTATTAAATCATCAGCATTATCATCAACAAAGATTAAAGCAGTTCTAACAATATTTAACCATTCAGTTGCCTTTTGTATTGTTTCTGCTGCAATATAACCTTGTCCAACAATGATATTATCCGGTTTGAACTTATTTGTAGCAATTACAATCCTTTCTGCATCATCCAAATCCTGATGGAATGTATCCTGCCACAATTGCTCCAGATTAAAAATTTCCAAAATGTTTTTTGAGTAGATATCCTCATAGCGTGATTTAAAAACAGAAAAATCGGATTTGACTTCATCCAAATCTTCACGCAATTCTTTATTTTCCTGGTTCAAAACATCCTGCTCCTTGATAAGCTGATTGTAATCATCCAGCAAACTATTATAATTATGGGTTACTTTCATCAGCTTATTTTCCAAAGTGTGTATGTTAATTAAGTTCAGGGAATAGGATAAGGTTGACTTAATAATTGAGTTTAGAATCTCCTTTTCAGCCAATTTAAAATCGATGGATTCATCTTCAATTATTATGTTGTTATAATCAAACAATCCAATATGGTTAAAATCAGTTTTCAGTTCATTATAAAGAACATTGTAAGTTTCATCATGACCATAACCTCCAATTAATAAAATATCCGCACCATTAGCGACTTTTTTAACGATATTAAGTTCTACTGTTGGGATTATTGATGAAACGATAATATTATAATCATTTTCCAATTGAATATTGTTTACGGCCTTTGAAACAAGCTGTGCTATATCCAAGCCGCCGACAATTATTCTTACGTCTATTTTTGATTCATGAGTTTCAGTTTCCATGAACATTACCTAAATTCCATTTATTTTCTCATGCCACTTCCAGGCTGATTCGACGATTTGTTCCAAATCATATTGAGGATGCCAGCCCAGCGTTTCTTTTATTTTGGTTGAATCGGCTACTAAAATTGCAGGATCACCTTCACGGCGTTCATCCATTTTAACTTCGAAATCACGACCTGTGACCTTTTTGCACATGTCTATGACCTCTTTAACTGAGTATCCTCTGCCGTTTCCTAAGTTGAATGTATTTGATTCATTATTGCTGCAGAGATATTCATATGCTTTAATGTGTGCATCAGCAAGGTCATTAACATGTATGTAATCACGAATACAGGTTCCATCAGGAGTATCGTAATCACTACCAAAAATAGAAATGCTATCCCGTTTACCGATAGCTGCATCTAACACTAAAGGAATTAAGTGAGTTTCAGGGTCATGCAATTCCCCAATCTCACCGTCAAAATCACATCCTGCCGCATTGAAGTATCTCAGAGATACATAATTAAAATCACCCTTATCAGCTTCCCTCTGCAAAGCTTTTTCGGTGATAAATTTGGAGTGTCCGTAAGGATTGATTGGTTTTAAATCCTGATCTTCTGTAATAGGAATCTTTTCAGGATTTCCATATACCGCAGCAGTGGATGATAAAATAAATTTATCCACTCCGAATTCCCTCATAATTTGTAAAAGATTAAGTGTATTTTTGTAATTGTTTTTGAAGTATTTCTGAGGAAATTCAACTGATTCAGCTACTGATGAAAAGGCTGCAAAGTGAATAACACCGTCAATGTCATATTTTTCGAAAACTTCCCTTAAGTTTTTGTTTCCAAAGTCATAGTTTTCAAAGTTTCCCCATTTGACAAATGTTTCATACCCCTTACACAGATTATCAACAACAACGGTTTCATAACCTGCATTGTGTAAAGCCTTATTGGTATGAGCTCCTATATAACCTGCTCCACCAGTAATTAAGATCAATTTTAACACCTAGATAAATTTACCTAGTTTAAGTAAAGCTTTTGGAGATACTTTGACTAATTTTTTAACTATTTCAGTAGTTGAAATCTTTTCAAAGCTTTCTCCTTGGAATGCGTGTGCAATACTGTCTAATTCTTCATCAGATAAAGTAAGCAAGTATTCCTGTACTTTTTTGTATCTTTTGATTTCATGGTCGAGTTCTGCATGTGCCATTTCATCATATTGTTTTAGGAACTTTTTGGAGCAGTCCTCTTTAATAGCTTGTGCAGCTACTTGACCAGCGCACATTCCACCAGTCATTCCGGAGATGATTCCCCCACCGGTTAATGGGTTAACTTGTCCGGCTGCATCTCCAACAACCATGATATTGTCATCATAAAGTTTTTTGGTCATTCCGCCAACAGGGTCTCCACCCACATTCAATTCAACTGCTTGAGCATTTTTTAAGTAAGGGGATTTAGCAACAAAATCATCCAAGTATTCTTTTGCAGTTTTTTCAGCTTTATGAGGAAGGATTGCTAAACCAACATTTGCAATGTCGTCTCCTTTAGGGAAAATCCATACATATCCTCCAGGAGCGCAGGAACCTAAGTAGAATTCAATGACGCCAGGTCTTTCGAATTCCACATTACACATTTCGTATTGTACACCGGATTCCATTTCTTTTGCTTTTGCAGCTGGTCTGAGACCTGCCCATCTTGCAACATGGCCTTCAGGACCGTCAGCAGCGATGAGTATTTTACATTTGTAATCTATTTTTTCGCCCATGCATTCGGTTTCAACAATGTAACCATTATCAATCTTTTCAATTCCGGTAACCAAGGTTTTGATTTTGATTTCAGCACCTGCTCTTGCTGCATCCATTGCCATGTGCTTATCGAATACTTTTCTTTCAAGAATGTATCCTGCTTCAGGCAATTTTACTTCATCTTTTGTTAACCATACATCAGTCTCATCAGGTGTTTGGATTCTGACACCTTGGATTTCCTGAGTAACCCATCTAGGAGAAGGTTCAATTCCTAATTTTTCCAATCCTTGAATTGAAACACCTTCAGCACATCTTTTTGGTGAACCGATTTCAGATTTCTTATCCATCAAAATAACTTTTGCTCCACCTAATGCAGCGTGTTTTGCAGCACTTGATCCTGCAGGTCCGGAACCTACTACTATTACATCAGTTTCAATCATATTAATCATTCCTCTTTTTCCAATGCATCAATTGGGCATGCTTTAATGCATGTGTCACAATCTTTACAGTCATCATCATTAAATACTAATGAGTACTCTCTTACTTGTATTAAATTTCTTGGACAAACTCCGGCACATTCTCCACAGAATGAGCACCAATCTTTTACAATCATAATATCTCCTTTAATAAACAGTTTATGTTATAAATACTAAGTACTTTATAATATTTAAAAGTTTAGTTAAAAATAGCTAAAAAAACGGATAAAAAAAAGAAAAAAAGTTTTTAAAGTATTATTTTATCAATAATACTGGAACTTCACAAGTTCTTAAAAGTCTTTCAGAAACTGAACCGATCTGTGTATCTGAAACTTCATTTTCCTCAAAAGATACAAATCTGTTGTTATTGGCTCCGTGCGCATGAATAACAACCAAATCGGCATGGGTCTGGTCAATGATGAATTTCATGTCCCTTAAAGGGTCTGCTGTAAGCAAATGTTCGGTAACATCTACACCAACATCATTCGCCTTTTTTGTAACTTTTGCTAGAATCGCATCTCCTGAGTCCTCTTCATCATCGTAACTGCTGAATGAAAACTCTTCAAGAACATGAACGGCAGCAATTTTGGAATCGAATTTTTGAGCTATTTCAATAGCCACATCAGCCGCCTTATAACCATATTCAGAACCGTCAATCGGCACTGCAATTACATCAAACATCTATTTATCTCCCAATAAGTAATCCGCATGGCAGAACTCAATGAAATTATCAACTATATCATTAATGTTTTCACTGTCATCAACTATTTTTCCATCATCCATAAACAATGCCCTGTTGGACAGTTCCTTAATGAAGTCTGTGTTATGTGAAACCATTACAATAGTAATTCCATATGTTTTTGAAATCTTTTTTAAAGC
>OMSA01000049.1 GCA_900313645.1 uncultured Methanobrevibacter sp. | reverse complement strand
GATATTGAAAATGAATTGGCTGATATAGCTGATGATGTGCGTGAACGTGAATTTATGCAGGGCCGTAAAAAATATTACATAAACGGTGGCGAAATCGAAGTAGTAAGGCCAGTTGATAACTCTACCTTTTGCGCAAATTGCTCCAGATTGAGGATAACACCTGACGGTAAAATCAAGCCATGCCTTTTGAGAAATGACAATCTCGTTGAGCTGATTTCACATGTGAGAAATGGTGAAAGTGAAGAGAAACTGGAAGAAATTTTCATAAGGGGCATAAACAACCGTGAACCGTTCAACCAATAATTATTTTTTTAGCTATAAATATAACGCTGTTAATTAATGATTGATAAAAAAAGAAAATTGGAAATAAGGAAAATCCTTATAACCTTTTAACTTTGGATACATGATCTGTGAATGGAATCGGGCCTGTAGTGGCCATACCAGGGAAGTATCCATAGATTTCTCTTATTTTGTTGTTTACAGTACTCCATACCTTAGCGACAGGGATTTCGCATGGACATACTTCGGAACATTGCCCACAGTTAGTGCATGAATCAGCCATATGAACCAGACGTGTCAAGTGGAAGAACGGAGCGGCAGGAGTGTATCCTCCAGGGACCCAATCAGGACCTTCAGTTTCAAGACAGCAGTCGTCACAGAAACATAAAGGACATGCTTCACGACAGCCATAACATTTCATACATTTTGAGAATTCATCCCTGTAGTGATAAAATACGTCAATAATGTCTCCGGTAGTGCCCGCATAGTCAGATTCCTTTTTAGCAAAAGATTGGCCGAGCATGAAGTTGTTAATGTTTGTTCTGATTTCAATTCCCTTCTCCTTAGGATCTGTGACTTCAATTAGGCCAGATTCAACGACTTTATCCCATATCTCTGCACCCTTATCTGAGAATACTTCAACAAAAGTCGCCTTACCCGCCAACTCGCCGATAACTCCCCAGTTACCAAAACCCAAATCTGCGTTCATAGGAATTTTGAGATTGCATCTTCGACAGTTTTCTCTTCTTCCCATGCCGTTTTCTTCTAAATCATCGATTTTAAGGGCTTTTTCGCCATCAACAGTTTCTATGATAAGTTTACCTTTAGAAATTTCCTCTTTGATAACGTCCTTAGGATCAAGTTCATATACATCTCTAATCATGTTTATGGTCTGTACTGGTGACATGGTTCCGCCACAGTTAACACCAATCATGACAACATTGTCTTCAATGATGTTACCCTTTTTCATCAGCTCGCGAATGGTCATTGCATCACATGGTTTGCATGCAACAGCAAGTTTCATGTCTCTTGCACCGTTTAAGTATTTGGATACAAATTTGGCAATGTTTAAGGTACCGCAGTGAATGGAACCTGCAGTCTTAATAACATCTGCAGGGTCAGTTACAAGGATTGGAACGGCGTCATAAATATCCTGACCTTCACTTACGCCAACAATGCCGTCAACGATACCCTCCTCCAATAAGTATTTCATAATAGTAGTTACAACTCCACCGTACTCCCCTTTTTTCCTTATGTCTTCAATAGCAGAGTATGCATAATACATATCGTTAATTTTTGTGCTCATTTAAATCTACTCCCTATTATCTATCTACCTGTACAGTAGTAGTTGATATGTCCTCAGCTTTTACTTCAGTATCGGTACCGTCCTTGTAAAGCTCTTTTTTAATCTCAACCTTTTCATCAAATTTTTCAACCTGGATAGCGCAAGCTTTAAGTTCAACCATCTTGGATTTAGGGTCGAAAGAATCGGAATTGGTCAATACGTTAGCGGCACATTCCACAAAGTGCATAGGAATGTTTACAATACCCGGTCTGATATCCTCAGTTACACGTGCAGGTATTGCGATTTCCCCTCTTCTGGAGAATGCCCTTACCACTTCATCGTTTAAAATTCCTCTTGCTTCAGCATCCTTAGTGTTGATTTCAATGAAACCAGTTTTTACCTCATTGGATAATGTTTCACATCTTCTGGTCATCGCAGCATGGTAGTGGAACAATACTCGTGTAGTTGTTAATAATAAAGGATATTCTTCGTCTACAACTTCTACAGGACCTTTGTGTTCTATTGCTTGGAAAACACCTAAACCATCAGGATGTGCGAATTTGTCTTTATGCATTAATGGTTGACATGGATCATCTTCAGAAAGACAAGGCCAGTGCAGAGCTTCAGGAGTGTCAAGTCTTTCACGGTTCATGCCCGCCATGATTGGAGCACATTCTCTGATTTCTTCAAATATTTCTTCAGCAGATTCATAGTGGAATAATGCTCTTGGTACCCCCATTCTAACTGCAATTTCTTCCATGATTTTCCAATCCACCCAAGCACCTTCAGGCGGTTCTTGAGCTTTGTGCAGGCACTGTACTCTTCTTTCACCACTTGTGAATGTGCCTTCTTGTTCACCCCAACCGGCTGCAGGCAATACAACATCGGCACATTGAGCTGTATCAGTTAAAAAACATTCCTGTACGATTAACATGTCCAGATTTGAAATAGCTTCTTTTGTGTGTGCTACATCTGCATCAGAAAGAACCGGATCTTCACCATGGATGTATAATACCTTCAAATCACCTGAATGAGCCGCATTCATCATTTCCACTAAAGTTAAACCAGGTTTTGCAGGCAGGTTCACTTCCCAACCTTCACCGCTGTAGTAGTCATTGAACCATGCTGTAGTTTCAGGGTCCGCCACTTTTCTGTAACCTACGTAATCGGAAGGCAATGCACCCATGTCACAGGCCCCCTGTACGTTGTTCTGCCCCCTTAACGGATTTACACCAGTGCCTTCTTTACCTATGTTACCTGTCAGCATTGCAAGGTTTGCGGTTGACATTACGTTGTCTGCACCGTGAGAGTGTTCAGTGATACCTAATGAGTATACGATAGCTGCCTTTCCGGCAGATGCATATTCAGTTGCAAGATGTTCAATTACTTCCGGTTTTATGCCAGTAATCTCAGAAGACACATCCAAAGTGTATTTCTGCACTGCTTCCTTCATATCTTCGAAACCTTTTGTTCTTTCGGCAATAAAATCATCATCCTGCAAGTCCTTATCGATAATTACCTTAATCATGGCATTCATTAATGCCACGTCAGTACCTGTTTTGAACTGGACATATTCATCTGCAATTTTGGCAGTGGGAGTAAATCTTGGGTCCAACACAACCAATTTGGCGCCATTCTGTTTGGCTTGAATCAATTTACGTCCAAATAATGGATGCGCTTCCATACAGTTTGAACCAATGCAGAAAATGTAATCAGCTTCCTTGATGCTGTCGAATCCGTTGGTCATGGCTCCGGAGCCGAAAGTAGTAGCCAAACCCGCCACAGTAGGACCATGGCAAATACGTGCACAATGGTCTACATTCTGAGTGCCGCAAGCCACCCTTGCCAATTTTTGAGTAATGTAAATGTTTTCGTTAGGTGAACGAGCACATGCATAAAATCCGATTTTGTTTGGGTCTTCATCTGACACTTCTTTAAGTTTGCGGGCAACAAGATTCAATGCTTCATCCCATGAAGCTTCCCTGAATTCACCATTCTCTTTTATTAAAGGAACTGTTAATCTGTCTTCCCTATTAACAAACTGATATCCGAAATTTCCTTTTGGACATAATTTGCCTTCATTTACAGGGTGCCTTTTAAAAGGCTCTACACCCACTATTTTTCCATCCTTAACAACTAAGTTAAGTCCACAACCCGTACCGCAGTACGGACAAATTGTTGGGACATATTTGATCTCGACCATTTTCTCTAACCAATTAATTTTATTATTTTTTTAATTTTGACTTGTATTCCTCAACCCTATTGAAGAAATATAAATCTCCGACACGTTTTATTGTGTGTGCAAGTCTTTCCTTTTGAGGCTTAATGCTTAACTCATTATAAATTTCAAATACAGCTTCAAGAGTATCATAAACTTCCTGTTTTGTTTTAACATTTAGTTGACGGCCAACTATAGTTTCTCTTCCACCTTTTCCACCAATGAATATTGAGTAACCTTCAAATTTAACTTTTTTAGCATCATTAGGGCATGCTTTAACACATTTTCCACAACCGACACAGATGCCATAATTGGTTATTGATGTGTCGCCACGAACCTCGATTGCATCTACCTTACATACATCCTGACATCTTCCACATCCGTTACAATTATCCGCTGTTTTTGGGATTTTGATTCCATTAATACCAAAATCTGTTGTGGTTACTGCCAGACATCTATTTGGACATCCAGTAATGCCCAGTTTAAACTTGTAATTTGCAGGTTTTTCAGCATAATCCCTCTCTATTTCAGAGGCGAGCTCATTTGTATCAATCAAACCCAGATTACAGTATTGCTGACCGGGGCATGCCATTATTGACCTGAACAATGGTCCCTCAGTTCCATTGATCATTATATCATCATCTTCAAATTCAGCGACTAAATTTTCGACATCACACAAATCCACGTCCTGTATTTCAATCTCTTCACGAGAAGTTAATTTAATTTTGGCATTAAACTTTTTAGCTACTTCAGATATCTTCATTAGAGTTTCAGGAGCGTAATATCCACCAATTGTTGTTCTGAACCTGATATAAACTTTATTATTCTGTGCAGATCCGACACCACCATGTTGCCAAATGTAAAAGTAAGAATTAAATTCACCATTGTCCTTTCTTCTTGAAACCTCCTTATTGAAACGTTTTCTTTTGAAATTCCTCATGAATTCAATTTCATCCAATTTGACATCATCATGCAAGTCGAAATATTTTTCAATGATTCTGCCCTTCTCTGTTCTGACAATGATTGTTGAAAATCCGTCTGGTGACCCTTTATCTCCAAAACTGATATCCGCCAATTCAGCATCGAAATCTCTGCACATCAGACATCCTGGAGACGCATTAATTTCACTTAAACTGATTGGATAGTCCTCATCTTCTGTTGAAATAATGAAATTTTTACCTTTAACGTCACATTTAGATACGTCATCCATTGAAATATCAAGTGAATTAACTTTATCGACCAATTCGGAGTATTCGAATTTTTCAGTGCAGAACAAACCTAATACATATTCGATTTTAGGTATTTTAGCAGGTTTGCCATTTTTACCCCGTTCAGCACCATGTTTTGAAATATACTTGTGATATTGAATGTTCCTTAATCCGGCAACTTGGCATGGAAGGCCGACAACAGCTATTTTCTCAAG
This sequence comes from uncultured Methanobrevibacter sp., assembly GCA_900313645.1. GTDB lineage: Archaea > Methanobacteriota > Methanobacteria > Methanobacteriales > Methanobacteriaceae > Methanocatella. The sequence continues at coordinate 2,745 of OMSA01000049.1, read as the reverse complement.
CCCCATCTCACCGGCTTTGCGGACTGCCTGCAGTGAAGAAATTGCGTATTTACTTTTTGATGTGTTGTTGTTGAATAATCCTTCACTGGATGTGACAATCATGCTTACAGGTTTCCATTCATTGGCTCCTATTACAATAGCCCCATCAATTTCACCATCATCCAATAAGCATTGCAGCAATTTTGTGATAACACCTCCGGATTGACCTTTAATGTCTGATTTTGCATAGTGGTATTCTTCAAAGGAATCCAACCTATTTCTAACATCATAAGACCCTGTAATTGTTCTTGGGCAAACTTCCATGCACATACCATTTCCTTTTCTAAGACAATCCTCAGAAATATAAGGCCTTTCCTGGAAATTAACAAGGTCATTTGGACATACTACACTACATGTACCGCATTTTGCACATAAATCGGTGTCAACAATCTTATTCAATGCCCAATCTCGTTCAAATGAAATGTCCTGTTCTAGAATACTTAAATCATTGAGAATTTCATTTATATTATCTTCATTAAGCTCCCCATTATTAGACAGCAACTTTGCATAATCCCAAATTTTTAATTTAAGATTTGCAACATCAACGGATTTATTATTTTTTAAAAAATTGTTTATACAATTGTTAATTAAATTCTCCTCACTTACAGTCAGCATTAAAAATCACCTTAATAATTATATCTTTATAACTCATAAAAGATAACATTATTGTTTAAGTTTAGAGACTATTTAAACATTCCAAACTCAATATAATCAGACATTATAATGCAAATCAATCTAATTTTACCCCTAAATGTAAAATATTCTTTAAAAATTCATATAAACATGATTACATGCATATTGAGTACAGTATGCAAAATATTTAAATAAGTATAGGACAAAAGCAAATATTATTGAATATTCGAGAATGATGAACACATGAAAATTGAAAAAATAGATGCAATAAATTTCAAAAATGATAAGGCTACCAACACCAAGGAAAAAGTTGTGAAAGATGAAACAATAACATTGACAATAAATGGGAACATTTCACGTAGCCTATCCGCAATTGAAGACTCCCTAAAAGAATTTGCAGTAGGATATCTGATTAATGAAAATATGGTGAAATCACTAGAAGACATAAAAAAGATTGAAATTAACAGAACCCAAATCAGTGTTGAGATAGATGATGCCCTACTAAAAACCAATGAAACCGTATTGTGCTCCGATTCTGCAGGAGGATGGAGAAGCAAAATCAGAGAAGTGACACCTGTTGAATCCGATTTTCAAGTTGACGTTCATGAGCTGATAGCAAGAATCGAGGAGCTGAAGAACAACGCAGAAATCTGGCAGGCCACTGGAGGAACACACGTTGCGGGAATCGTTTATAAGGACCAGTTCATTGTAAAAGAAGATGTCAGTCGCCATGTGGCAGTGGATAAGGTAATAGGATATGGAATATTGCATGGATTTGACTTGAACCAATCCTATGTAATCTACAGCGGAAGAATGCCAGCAGACATGGTTATAAAAATGACAAGATCAGGCGTTCCAATCCTTGCATCAAATGCAGCTCCCGCTAACTCAGGATACAACATTGCAAAAAAAGGAAATATTACATTGGTTGGATTTTTAAGAGGCCAACGCTGTAATATCTATAATAATCAGAATAGAATCCTATTCTAAAACGGTGTGCCTTGCTTTGAGGTCACTTTCGGTCTGATGCATTTTTTCCATCAGTTCTGAAACGATAGCGTCCAAAAAGACCAAGGTAGTAAGTTCAAAAGCGGTTCCCAAAGGGGTTAAAGAAGTATAATTTCCGTGAATTTGACGTTTCATATAGTTTTCATCATCCACTTCTTTTTTAGTCCTACCTTTAACTAGAATATATGCATCAGCTAATTGTCCAAGAGTAGATTCAGGATAAGATGTTAAAGCTAAAACTTTAGAACCTCTATTTTTTGCGATTTTAGCAGCTGAAACGATAGTGTTGGTTTCACCAGAACCTGAAATGGCTATGATACAGTCATCCGCATAAATTGCAGGAGATATTGTTTCACCGACAACATATGCACTTAAACCCAAATGCATTAATCTCATTGCAAATGCCTTTGCGGCAAGTCCTGATCTTCCGGCTCCGGTAACAAATATGTTTTTTGCACCGATTATGATATTTTCAAATTCGTCAATAGCTTTTTCATCCAAATATTCTTCAGCAGTTACAATATTATCCAATATAGCTTTAATAGAGGTTTTCATTATTTCCATTTTCATCTAACCTATAAATCAATATTATTAATTATGATAAATATTTTATATATAATTAATGAAATTCGAAAGCAAAGGTTTGATAAGTCTAGAAATCAACGGCGAAATTTATGATTATAAATTATATCAAAGCCTAGATTCATTATCAAAAACCAAATCCCAGAGAAAATCCGCAAAGGAGTTAAATATATCCCATACAGTATTCAACAGAAGACTTCTGAAAGCAGAATCCAAATTAGGCGTGAAAATCACAAAAAAGGTGGGAAACGGGACAGTCCTGACTGAAGCGGGACTGAATCTGCTTGAAGAATTTAGAAAATACCTGATTCAAATCGAAAAAACAAGCAACATCAACATTGCCGGAGGACACATCAGTACCGGGCTTTTGGAAAGTATAGATTCACCGTTCAACTTAAATATCTACAGCAGCTCTGATGAGGATGCATTCGAGCTTGCAAAAAGGGGAGCTGTAGACATATTGACTCTGGACGATCCTTTAAT
>OMSA01000047.1 GCA_900313645.1 uncultured Methanobrevibacter sp. | reverse complement strand
TGATTTTGGACCCGATTTTTATTTATTATTTGAATTTGGGAGTTAAAGGAGCAGCAATAGCTACAATAATATCCTCTTTATTTGTAATTTTAATTTTGCTCTATTGGTTTTATTTTAAAAGAGACACTTATTTGAGGCCTAATATGATTAATTTCAAGTTCAAAAAGGAAATTTCAACTGATATTGTTAAAGTCGGTATTCCTGCCAGCATTCAGCTTCTGAACAATGCATTCTTTGCGGCAGTTTTCTCGGCACTTTTAGCCTATGTGGGCTCGACAGATTCTGTTGCTGTTTATTCCACAGGCTGGCGAATAGTCACAATCGGGACAACTCCTCTTTTAGCTATTGGAACAGCTTTAATAAGTATTATTGCTGCAAATTATGGTGCAAAAAACTATAAGAACATTCAGATTGCTCATAGGTATGCCATGAAAGTTTCGATAGTCATTGCAGTTATTGTAATGATTTTAACAAATCTATTTGCAGGGGATATTGCATCAGTTTTCACATCATCCGGAAGCAGTGCAAGAATCGCTTCTGAACTGACTGCATTTCTTGCTTGGATTGTGATTTATTATCCTACAATGGCGGTTGGTGTGGCTTCAACCTATGTTTTCCAGGGTATTGGTAAAGGATTGACTGCAATGTTTCAGACAATAATGAGAGAAACAGGATTTACGATATTTTTTGCGGTTTTGTTTGGTGTTTATCTAGGTTATGGTGTATGGGGGGCTTGGATGGGCATTGTCTTGGGCGAAATTGTTTCAAATAATATTACAATGCTTTGGGCGGATTGGCAGATTAAAAAATTGATGAATATTAATGATTAGACACCATTAATATCCTTAAAGTAAATTACTTCGTCACATATTTTATCGACTAACGGCATATCGTGACTTACAAGCAACATTCCCATCTTTCTTTCCTTAACTATATCTATAACGGAAGTTAGAATTTGCACTTGGGTTATTGCGTCAAGCATGGTTGTCATTTCATCTGCTATCAGGAACTTCGTATTTGGATTCAAAGACCTAATGACTGAAAATCTTTGAAGTTCTCCGCCTGAAAGTTCTTGTGGAAATCTTGTTAACCAACTTTTTTGAATACCGAATTCAGATAATAGTTCGTCTGGCACGTCCCAGGATTCTTCTAAAACCTGTTTCATTTTCCATTTGGGATTCATAACTTTTTCTGGATGTTGGTAAATTAATTGTACAGGTTTAAATCCTTTTTTGGGTAATTTTTCACCATCTAATGTAACCTCTCCTTCAAATTTGGTAATGTATCCTGAGAGTATTTTACATAATGTTGATTTTCCGCTTCCGCTGTCTCCAACCAAACCTGTGATTTTGCTGCTGTCTATCTCTATGTTGATGTCCTTTAATAGGTATTCTTTAGCTGAAGGATATTTAAATGAAATGTTGCTTCCTTTAAGTATCATGTTATGCACCTTCTTCATATTTAAAACATCTGACTTTTTTATTTCCTATGTCGATTAGTTGTGGTCGTTCATCCCTGCATCTGTCAAATCTCATTTCGCACCGGTCATAATATGGACATCCATTTTGGATTTCCCCATGCAATGGCTGGTGTCCTTTTGTAAGTTCAAAACCATTTGCAGGCAGTGCCCGGTACAATGATTTTGTGTATGGATGTAACAGGTTTTCCCCATCTCCTGAAAAGTCTTTGTTTTCTGCAATTTCAATTACATAGCCTGAGTAAAATATTCCGATTCTATCAGCTACTTCAAGTGCTGCATGAATGTCGTGTGTGATTAAGAGTACTCCTATTCCGTCTTCTTTCATATGTTTAAAGTGATTTAATGTTTCTTCTACTGTTTTTTCATCGAGTCCTGGTGTTGGCTCATCTGCCACAACAAGTTTTGGATCGGATAATAGTGCTGTTGAAACGAGTACTCTTCTTGCCATTCCTCCAGATAACTGGAATGGATACATATCATCTACTTCGGGACCTAGATTATAATGTTCAAAGATTTCCCTCTGCTTTACTTTCTTTTCTTTTTTCTCTGCATCAGATTCAACATGTCCTATGGCTTGGTCTGAAATTTTCATTAACGGGTCTAAAAAATTTACTGATTGAGGTACGAGCACAATATCTTTTCCTCTAATTTCCTCTTTATCCTCTTGGGATAATTCTTTTCCTTTGAATTTTATTTTTCCGTTGAGGTTTGCATTTTCTGGCAAAATTCCAAATATTGCATGTGCAAGTAAACTTTTTCCTGACCCGCTTGAACCTAATACTGCTAGGATTTCTCCTTCAGATATATCTAAGGTCAAATCAGTTATGACTTTTAAATCTCTTTGATTTAATCCTTTGGTATATTGAATAAATGAAATTGAAACATTTTCTACATCTAATAATTTTTCCATTAAACCACCTTTGGATTTTCAAATGACAAATTTTATATACTAATTTGTACTTTATCAATATTAAAGTTATTCAAAAATTACTAAAAAGTATTACTAATTACATAAATTTGGCATTTTTTGTAATACTTATAATCTTTGGTGTTGTCCATGAATGTGATAATTAAAGAATTGAGCAATGATTCTAAAGAAATTGATGATGTTCAGACATTTTTATTTAAGATGATAAAAAAGGAATTTGGATATGACTATGTTCCCGAATGGCATCAGGACATTGTGAAATTGGATGAATACTATATTAATCCCGAAAGGAATAATTTCTTTGTTGCATATTTGGAAACCGGCGAGATTATTGCAACAATCGGTATAAGGGCATATGATAAGGATTTTCCTGAATTCAGACATCTTTATTCAATGGATACTACCTCAAGCATATGGAGACTGTTTGTTGATGAGAGATGCAGACGTTGTGGTCTGGCCTCAAAGATGTTTTACATTGCTGAAAATTTTGCAAATGATGCTGAATACGATAATATATATTTGCATACTCATAAAAATCTTCCGGGGGCTTTGGAATTTTGGACAAAAATGGGTTTTGTTGTTTCCATGGATTCCAATGATGAATTGCTGACAGTCCATATGGATAAGCAAATTCAGGAATTGGAAATCAATCCTCAGGCATATGATTTCAGATATGCCGTTAAATTATAATTTTTTAATGTATCTTTGTGTATGTGGGCATGCGAAAATACATTTTCCGCATACTGTATCTGCTTTTCCCAAATTTTCTTCAGAAACTTTCAGTGCATATTTTTCACACTTTCGATCATCATAAAAATCATTTCTTTTCATTTTGTAATTCCATTCCTTGCCGCTTATTGCTCCTCCATGGCATGCCTCCTTGCATAATTCGCATTTTCCGCATTTTGATTTGAGGATGGGAGTTCCAAAATCTAGGGGAGCATTTGTTAAAACTGAAGACATTCTTAATGCTGAACCAAATTTCAATGTTGTAAATAATGCGGACTTTCCAATCCAGCCGAGCCCTGCACGGGTAGCTATTGTTTTGTGGGGCAATTCAAATGAATTGAACTCTCCAAAATCGGTTCCCAATCTCTTTTTTGTTTGGGCATATGCATCATATCCCTCATCTATCAGGAATTCTTCACATTCCATCCCAAGTGCATCCAGTCTTGCATTTAAACTAATCAATTCCTCAAGATATTCGTGTGTTGGTGCATTCTGCATATTTCTGATTATTTCTTTGGGATAAGTGATATAAAAAATAACGCCTGAATTTAATCCTGGCTTTGGCGTAAAGTTGGTGATGTCTGCAAAGCCCACTTCGCTTGCACCTTTTTTCTTTAAATATTTTTTAAGTTTTGAGGATAAATTCATGGACAAATGTTTTATTATAATCGTATTTAAATGTATTTAAGTAATACTTTTAGGATGATTTTATATCTTCATTTATCTATTTTTAGCATTCTTAATTTTTTTATTTATGCAATTCAATAATGTTATTTTGTTCTTCTAGTTCATTTAGTATTACTTTTTTTATATTTTTTATAATTTTTCAAATAAAACTTAAAAGTAATAAATATATTTTTATATAAATGTGTCATATATATTACTAATATTAAAATAATTTATTAAAGTATTACTTGTTGAGCATTTATTGGTTTAAAAGTATTACTATTGTTTTAATATGGAATTTTTATATGGTGAAAATTATGGAAAAAAAGACAATGATGATTATTGGTGCTGTTGCAGCAATTATTGTTATTGCTGTCGCTGCATTTGCATTAATGGGCGGGTCAACTGATAATGACCCGACACATTTGACAGTTGCAGCACACAGTAACATTAAAGAACCGAAATCTGGTTTTGATCCGCTTACCGGTTGGGGATGTGGGCACCAAAATTATAATCCTTTAGTACAAAGTTGTTTGTTTAAGACAGATAAGAATGGAGAAATAGTTCCAGATTTAGCTACTGGTTATTCTATCAGTAGTGATGGAAAAACATGGACTGTAAATTTAAGAAATGATGTTAAATTCTCAGACAATTCAACTTTCAATGCAAAAGATGTAGAAACTACATTCAATACTGCAAAAGAAACTGAAACTGATTTGGATTTAACAAATCTTGAGAAAGTAACTGCTAAAAATGATACTTGTGTTGAATTTACTTTGGTTGAACCTAGATCAACATTTATCTATGATTTAAGATATGTTGGTATTGTTCCTGAAGAGTATGACAACAACACTTATGGTGAAAACCCTATTGGTACCGGACCTTATGTATTGGACCATTGGGATAAAGGTCAACAAGCTATTTTCAAAGTTAATGATAACTATTATGGTGACAAACCGTTCTTTACTCAAATTACCTTGTTGTTCCCTGAAGAATCAACCTGGTTGGAACTCGCCAAATCAGGTCAAGTAGATGTAGTGCCAGTGGCAACTTCTGCATTAAACCAAACCGTTGACGGATATCAATTTGTTGAAAAATCTGCAGGTAGGGCACAAGGAGTATCCTTCCCTTATCTTAAAGACACCGGTAACGTAACTAATGAAAGCGGTTGGAAAATTGGTAACAATGTAACTGCTGATAAAGCAATCAGACAAGCATTAAATGTCGGTGTGGACCGTCAAAAAATGTGTGATGAAGTATTTGCAGGACATGCAACTCCTGAATACACAAGCGTCGACACAAGAGATTACGCAAATAATGCTTCAAAAGTTAAAGACGGAAACATTGATGATGCAAAACGTATCTTGAAAGAAGGCGGATGGAAAGATACTGATGGTGATGGTATTGTTGAAAAAGATGGTGTAAAAGCATCATTTGATTTATACTATCCACCAGATTATCTTGACAGACAATCTCTATCCACAGTATTTGCCGAACAAGCAAAAGAAATTGGAATTGAAGTAAATCTTAAAGGTGCTGATTGGGATACCATCTATGCAAACATGTACAGCTCAGCTGCATTAATGCAACAAACCTCTCCTGATCCATATAAATCCATCTATCAGCAATACCACAGTAAAGACGCTGATGAATTCTATATGAACCCTGGTTTATATAACAACACTGATTCCGACAAATTGATGGAAGACGCAATGCATTCAAATGATTTCAATGCTGCTGACAAATTATGGTCTGAATCCGCTCTTGTTAATGGTGGAGGTTGGGGTCCTGCTGGTGACGCTCCATTCGCATGGCTCGTAAACTACGACTACAACTATTTCATTAAAAATGGAATTGACATTGGTGAACAACCTGATGGCTTAGGAAACGATGTTTTAATTAATATCTGTGATTGGACTAGAACCAATTCCACAGCTTAAACATTTTTTCCTTTTTTTATTTTTTTTTTAAAATTTAAGGGGGTTATTTTCATTGAATAAACAAAAATTAATTAAATTTTTTAGTTACAAGTTAATACGTTTCATAATTTTGATGATTGCTGTTGCAATATTCAGTTTCGTATTATTAGATTTATCCCCTATTGATCCGGTTAATGCTTATTTGAAGGGAGCTGCAGTATCAGAAGCACAAAGACAAATTTTACATCAATATTTTGGCACTAATGTTCCATTAACTACAAAAATTTATCACTGGCTAATTGATTTGGCTCAAGGAAATCTTGGAACTTCCTTAATTTATCGTATGCCGGTGATGGATGTCATCATTGATAAATTTTTAGCATCAATTGTATTGATGGCGATTTCATGGTTGTTAAGCGGAGTATTGGGATTTTTATTAGGAGTTGTAGCCGGTAAAAATAAAGGTTCATGGATTGACAAAGCGGTTAAGGTTTACTGTTATGCAATTCAGTCTGCACCTTCATTTTGGGTAGGTATGCTTATTTTAATGATTTTTGCTGTTTATTTAGGATTGTTCCCGATTGGATTCGGTGTTCCTATTGGAGTTAAAAGTACTGATGCAACATTTATGGAATGGGCATCTAGACTTGTTCTTCCTACTTTAACATTGAGTTTGGTCGGTTTGGCGCCGATTGCCATGTATACTCGTAACGAATTGATTCAAGTTCTATCCTCTGATTATGTATTATTCGCTAAATCAAGAGGTGAAAAAGGTTGGGATTTAGTAAAAAATCATGGAATAAGAAATATATTGTTGCCTGCGATAACATTACAATTTTTATCATTCAGTGAATTGTTTGGAGGGGCTGTTTTGGTAGAACAGGTATTTTCATATCCTGGAATCGGTCAAACGGCTGTAGCTGCCGGTCTTCAAAATGATGTTCCTCTGTTTTTAGGAATTGTAGTATTCAGTGCAGTATTTGTATTTGTTGGAAATCTACTTGCCGATATCTCTTATTACCTAATTGATCCAAGGATTAAGGAGAGTGAATTTAATGATTAAGAAAAGGAAAACTGATGATAAAAAGCAATGGTTTTTATACCCTGCTAATCTCAGAACAAAAACTCTTGTCATTATCATACTTTCCGCATTGGTCATTGTGACCATATTTGTTTCAGGCTATTTTATGAGAGATATTCCGACAAGCTTTATTAGCGCAAATCAAATGCCCTCTTTAGAACATATTTTCGGAACAGATTGGATGGGAAGAGACATGTTTCAGCGTACAATTGCAGGGCTTGGATTAAGTATCATGGTAGGTTTTATTGCATCTGTTGTAAGTACAATTATTTCTATAATTTTAGGATTGTTTTCAAGTTTCAATAAGATTGCAGATGAAACCGTGGCCGGAATTATTGATTTGTTCGGTTCAATACCTCATATCCTTTTAATCATCCTTATTTCCATCATGTTTGGTGGAGGAGTATTTGGGGTTATTATGGGTGTTGGTCTGACTCATTGGACTCCTCTTGCAAGGGTTTTAAGATCTGAAGTTAAGGAAATTAAAACAAAGGAATACATTCATTTAGCTGAAAATCTGGGCAAATCTAAACTATGGGTTGCTACAAAACATATTTTGCCTTTGATTATATCTCAAATCATTGTTGGAGTTATTTTGATGTTTCCTCATGCAATCATGCACGAAGCGGCAATTACATTTTTAGGATTTGGTTTGCCTCCACATGAACCTGCAATTGGTGTAATTTTGGCTGAATCAATGCATTATCTATCCTCTGGTTATTGGTGGTTGGCATTTTATCCTGGTATGTCATTATTAATTGTTGTATTGCTGTTTGACTTTATTGGGGAAAATGTCGAAAAATTACTCAATCCTGAGACTGCACAGGAATAAGGGAAACATACTGTTTCTCTTTTTCATTTCTTTTTTTAGATTAGGGTGATATTATGAATATTGTGTTTAGGGAAGTTAAAAATAATCCTGATGAGATAAGGGCGGTTAAGGACTTTCTATATGGACAGATTATGGAAGTCTATGGTATCGGCCCCACTCCCAAATTCCATTATGATATTGATGGAATGGACGAATATTATCTTTTGCCTCCTGCCAATAATTTTTACATTGCCTTGGATGGGGATGAAATTATTGCAACTGCCGCTATCAGAGCCTATGATGTTGATAATGAGTTATTCAGAGGCATTTATTCCAAAGAGGATACTGCAAGTATTTGGAGATTGATGGTGGATAAAAATTATAGAAGACACGGCATTGCTCGCAAATTAGTAATCATTATGGAGGAATTTGCCAAAGGTGTTGGATATGATAGGATATATCTTCATACTCACCATTTTGGACATCTGCAGGTTATGAAATCACGATTGAAGAAGATGATTATGATGAGACAACTCATATGATAAAATATTTGAGTTGAAGTGCAGTATTATTTTTTTAGGAAAGTAATACTTCATTTTCCTTCATTTTTTAGGTTGTTTTTAGTGTATCACATTCATTAATAATTTTTTTTATAAAAACTGATTTTACAGTTTTATTTTTTTAATAGAAATTAACGCCTTATCTCTTTAAGTTTTTAAAGGATTTTTTTAAAAATATAAAAGTATTACTCGAATAATTTGAAGGGATATATTTTTTAATTTTTTCTTTTAGATTTCTAAAAATTGCTGATAATTGTAGGCATCGATTTTATTGCTGTTTTTTTTGTTTGTTATGGATTTTAATCAGTAATACTTTTTGACAAATTTTAAATAAGTATTACTATAACTATTAATTATATTACTCATAGAGTATTTAGATAATTAAAATTAACTCAATATAACTACTTAAAATAATTTTAATTATCTTCATTTTTCATGATTATCTCGCAATAGTATGCCATATAATTTGGGCAAATAGCTTTTCATCAAGCTATTTGCTTTCCTCCCTATAGTAACTAAAAACTTATTTTATATTAGAATAAATATTATAATGATGAAGCGAACTGCACTTAAAATTGGATATATCGGAACTAATTTTCACGGCTTTCAAAGACAACCTAATCTAAGAACAGTCGAAGAAGAGTTAATCTATCATTTGCGCAAGCTTGACTACATTGATGATTTAAAAAAGTCCCGATTCAGAATTGCAGGAAGAACCGATGCCGGAGTTCACAGTTTGGGCAATGTAATCAGTTTTCAGTCTGAAAAGGAAGTTCGGGTAAATGAGATTAACAATTCCCTGCCGGATGATATTCAAATATTGGCAAGTGCACCTGTTCGTTATGCTTTTAAGCCCAGGTATGCTCAAATGAGACAGTATCGCTATATGCTTTTCCATGATTTGGATATTGAAAAGCTCAATGAGTGTGCCGAGATCTTTAAGGGCACCCATAATTTCACAAATTTCACAAAACGTTTTCAAAAGACAACCACCAGAACAATTGATGACATTAAAATCACGAAAGTCGACTTAAACGACTATCATAAAAGGCAATTCCCTAATCTTCATGATACTCTGTCTCCGATATTTGTTGATATCTATGGAGAATCATTTTTATGGAACATGGTTAGGAAGATGATGAGGGTCTTTATAGATGTGGCAGTTGGCAAGATGACTTTGGATGAAGTTGAAAGGCTGCTGAATCCCGAACCTGATGAACCAAGGGCATATATTAAGGTTACAGAACCCGACTATTTGATTTTGATGGATATTCAGTATGACGGAATCAAATTCACATATGATGATTATGCCTTTCGTGAATCAATGATAAAAAGTTTAAATGATTTACACAAAATATTAATGTGAGGATATTTATGGATAAAGTGCAAAAAATTAATGAAAAAATAATGATCTTTGAGATTATTTTAGGCTTTGCCTTAGGAATCTATTTGGGAGTTTACCATGATATTCCGAATTTTTGGTTTATTACTGTTCACTGGGTTTTTTTAATTTCATTCATAATGACATTCATATCCGCATTGGGAGGATATTATGCTAATGTGCGAGACAGTAGTGTTAAATTTAACATTACTTCCATATTTGGTGTGTTCATTTTAAATGTGGCGGTAATTGCAGTTTCTACATCTTTCGGATTTGTATTCTGCTCAATGATGATTGGTAATTTCAGCACTGCAAATTAATTGATTTCATAACGTGATACAATGAAAATAGCGACAATTTTGGGAACACGGCCGTTCTTTAGGGACTTGGAGATTCCAACTCCGGATTATAATATTCATGTTGGATCAGGCACTCATGGAAAACAGACAGGATTGATGATGAAAGGCATTGAAGAAGTGCTCCTTGAAGAAAAACCAGATATTGTGCTTGTTCAGGGAGATACCAATGCGGTACTTGCAGGTGCTCTTGTTGCCGGCAAGTTGCATATTGCAGTTGGCCATGTTGAAGCGGGCCTCAGGTCATTTGACATGACCATGCCTGAAGAGATAAACCGCAGGGTGGCTGATATCGTTTCGGCGATGTATTTCATTCCAACAGAAGAATCAGCAATCAATCTGCTTGCTGAAGGCTTTTCACATGAAAACCTAATCATTACCGGTAATACTGTAGTTGATGCCTGTTTCAGGCACTTGGAGATAGCTGAAAAAAGAGGATTTGAAGAGGAGTCCCTGGCTGACTTGGATATTGAGAACAGGGACAATATCCTGACATTGACAATGCACCGTGCTGAAAATGTTGACGTTAAGGAAAGGGTTACAAGCATTATCTCAGCCCTAAAGGAATTGAGCGACATGAACATCGTTTTTCCGATTCATCCAAGAACCAAAAACACACTGGAGAAATTCGGTTTGTTCGACGAGCTAAACGATTTGGACCATGTTCATATAATAAAGCCTCTGGGGTATCTTGACTTTTTGCTTTTGACTTCAAAGTCAACTTTAATCTTAACCGATTCGGGAGGTCTTCAGGAAGAGGCAATAACACTTAATGTACCTGCCCTTACATTGAGATATAATACCGAACGCCCCGAAACAGTCGCTGCCGGCGGAAATATTCTTGTCGGTTCCGATAAGGATTTAATTTTGGAAAATGTAAATAGGATATTGAATGATGAGGAATTTGCAGACGGGATGAAAAATGCCCCAAATCCATACGGCATGGGGGATTCGGCCAAAGTGACAGTTGATGCAATCGAGGAGTATTATGAAAAGGGACTTCTTGACATTAAGGCTCCTGAAGATATCATGGGCTCATTCACAAGAAAAATGGCTGCAATCGATGAGGACATTACAGTAGCTGAATTTGAAGATAAAAATGACTCCTTAATTCATATGGTATTTGATGGAGAGAAGATGCGTTTTCCAGCTGACGATTTAAAATTAAAAGGTATGATGATTACTTATGATAAACGAGAATGATTCAATATTGGTATTTGAGTATTTTACGGCTTCCGGTGAAAAGGAACAGAATATAATTTCCGAAGCGGAGGAATTGATTTTTGCACTATTGGATGACTTGTCAGACTTTAATGTTGATTTGGTGATTAACAAATCCTATGAGGACATTGTCAAGGATTTCAGTAATGTCAATCCTATTTTGATTGATGAAAATATTGTGGATTGGCTTGAAGGTAATGCGGCAGACTTTAAAAATGCTATTTTCATTGCTGCAGAGACCGGCAATGCCCTATACGATATAACCAGAATATTGGAGGAAAATGATGTAAAAACATATACATCTTCAGCGGAGGCATGCTTCAGGACTTCCAATAAATATGAAACTTACAACGCCCTTCCAATGGAAATCCCTCAGCCTAGGTCATTTAAGTTTAAGATAGATCCAAAGGGATATTGGAAAAGGGCAATTGAAAATTTGCATGAGAAATGGCAATCCGAAGACCCATTGACTCCACTCAAGTTAATTATCAAGCCATTGGTTGGTGTCGACTGTGAAAATATTGTAGTAATCAGTGATATTGCCGATTTGTCTTATGATCTCGAAGAGATTTTCCCGCCGGGTTCAAGGATAATTGTTCAGGAGTATATTCAGGGAACCGATATAAGCGTCAGCCTGATTTCAGATGGCAAAAAGGCAGTTCCGATTAGTCTAAACGAACAATATATTACTATTGGAAATGCTAAAGGAACATATTTCGGTGGAAAGATTCCTTATGAAAGTAAATATCGTGATGAGGCATTTGAAATAGCTGCCAAAGCCGTTGAAACCATTGGAGGCATTAAGGGTTTTGTCGGTGTTGATTTATTGATAAATGCTGATGAAAAAGATGTTTATTCTGTTTATCTTTTGGAAATCAACTCAAGATTCACAACACCTTATGTCGGTTTGAGAAAAATTTGTAATTTCAACATAGGCAAAAGCATCATTGAATTGATTGACGGAAAAATCAGCATTGATGATTTGGATACTTCATTGAATGGTGAAGTTAAATTTATAAAATCTGCCGATTCATTGGAAATAAGGAGATTGTAATTTATGAAAATTGCCGGATTTGACATTGGCGGTGCAAACACCGACCTTGCTGTGATAGACTTTAAGAATGGCGAAATTGAAAGCATGGAAGTTGATTTTGCATATCTTCCGATGTGGAGCAACAATGATGATTTGTCACGCGTTTTGGTGGAGCTGATTGAAAATATCTGTCCTGTATCTGAAATTGATGCGGTAGGCATTTCCATGACTGCGGAACTTGTGGATGCATATGATACCAAAAAGGACGGAGTTTTGGATGTTGTCAAAAAATGCGAGGAGACATTTTCCTGTCCGATAGCATATGTTGGCGTTGATGGGATGCTGTCCCACGCAGAAATCGAAAGGACTCCCCTTAAGGCAGCGGCAGCCAATTGGATTGCAACCGCTCAGATTGCAACACTGATTTCCGATAACTGCATATTCATCGACACAGGAAGCACAACAACAGACATCATACCTGTTAAGGGTGGAAAGGAATGCGCTATTGGAAAATCTGATTTTGACAGGTCTGCAACTGGAGAATTGGTTTACACAGGTACATTAAGAACCAATCTAGCAAGCTTCCTTGATAAGGTTGAATTGAATGGTAAAGAGTATCGGGTAGCCAGTGAACTGTTTGCACAAACTGCCGATGTATACACTGTTTTGGATTTAATCACTGAAAAAGACTATATCTGCGATACATTTGACGGTGAGGGCAAATCCAAATTGGACTGTGCAAAAAGAATTGCTCGTGTGGTCTGTGCAGATTTGGAAATACTTTCAATGGATGACATCACTGAAATGTGCAGATTCATTCATCAAAAACAGGTGGAACAGATTGCTGATGGTCTAAAACAGGTTCATGAAACTCAAAATTTGGATTTGATTGTGACAACCGGCCTTGGAAAAGATATTCTTGATAAAAAAGCAGCAGAACTTTTAGGTTTAAAAGTCAAATCAATGGGTGATATTTTAACCGATGATGAGTGCACCGTTGCGCCGGCAGTTGGAACTGCTGTAATGATGGAAAAATACCTGAATTAATACCACACGTCTTTTAAACCAAGTAAATATGCACAGGTATTTGTTATTAAATGGATAAACAATGTTAACAGCAGAGCCAAAACAATAAATATCCAATTAAGTGAAATAACTGGTGAAACTAAAATCAATGCAACTATTATGAAATCTAACTGATCAAGAATTGGTGCAGGTTCTCCTCTTCCAATTCCCACTCTTCTTTTTAAAAAGCTGCCTAAAGCATCACCTAAAAGGGCTCCAAAACCAAGTAAAAATCCAATCAACAATCCATTGTATGTGCTGGTCACGACAGGGGCAAGGGTAGATCCGATATATGGGAGAATCATTGGGGCAATGTATCCCTGAACGGCACCGGTAATCATACCTATTATTGTTCCAACAAACATTCCTCTCCATGTAACGCCGTCTCCAACCCAGCGAACACCATTTGAATCGCTTTTTCCAAAATCAATAGGGGTTCCTCCCCCAAATACGAGTGCACCTCCATTTGCAAAGTATGCTGGAAGGATGAAATATAGTGTTGTTAGCAGGGTTATTAATATTATTTGGAAATCAATTGTCATTTAACTTTTACTCCCTCTCATATTGGATTTATATAAACTATATAATTAATAATATTTAAATATTAAATTGTTTTAAATATATTATATTATGTAAGTTTATACTAATATTGCTTAGTATTAAAAAAGGTGATTTTTTGAAATTAAAAGGTACAAAAAGTTTATGTCCAGAGTGCGGTAAAACTCTTGAGGCTGAAGTTTATGATGAGGACGGCAAAGTCTTTATCAAAAAAACTTGTGATGAGCATGGGGAGTTTATAAACACTTATTGGAGCGATAAAGAGTTATATGATAGGGCAAGCAACTATGTTCCTACAATCAGCGGTGTTGACAATCCTTGTGTTGATGATGCTGCTCCTTGTCCTGATAATTGCGGATTGTGTTCAAAACACGAAACATCAACTGTTTTAGGTTTGATTGATGTTACAAACAGATGTAATTTAAGATGCCCTGTTTGTTTTGCTAATGCGGCTGCTGCAGGATATCTGTATGAGCCTACAAAAGAAGAAATCAGACAGATGCTTAAGAATTTAAGGGGTTTAAAGCCTCATCCATGTCCGGCTATCCAATATGCCGGTGGAGAGCCAACCGTCAGAAAAGACATAGTTGAACTTATTGAAATGGCAAAAGAAGAGGGTTTCACTCATGTTCAAATAGCTACTAACGGTATCAGATTGGCGAAAAGGGAGAATTTGGCAAAACAATTGAAAGAAGCTGGATTAAACACTTGCTTCCTGATAAAATTCAGGCTATTGAAAACTGTAGAAAGGCAGGTTTGGGAATAGTTTTGGTGCCTACATTAGTTAAGGGAGTTAACGATGATCAGGTTGGCCAGATTATCAAGTTCGCTTTCGATAATAATGATATTATTTATGGTGTAAACTTCCAGCCAGTTTCATTTTCCGGAAGGACTCCTTCAGAGCATGTGGAAGATCAAAGGATTACCATTCCGGACTTTGTTAATATTATTGAAGAGGAAACAGACGGCCAGGTTCCGACTTCTGCATTTTATCCTCCATCTTTTGTTGAGCCAATTGCAGAATTCATCTCTTTGCTTGACGGTGAAGAGTCAGCTAAGGTGACCTTGAACTGTCATGAACATTGTGGAATCGCTACTTATGTTTTCAGAGAAAGAACTGAAGGTGACGGAAAGGACAATCTGATTCCAATTACAGATTTCATTGATGTTGATGATTTGGCTAACAAATTAAAGGAATACAATGAAAAACTTAAAGAGGGTAAATTCGGTTCTCGTAAGAGGGTTCTTGCAGGTTTAACCAAAAACCTTGCTAAAATTATTCACACTAGCAGAACCCCTAAGGATTTGGATATCAAAAGAATCCTATTGAATGTTTTTGTTAAAGGGGATTATGATGCTTTAGGAGACTTTTCTAAAGATTCAATGCTTATTTCATGCATGCACTTCATGGATCCGTTTAACTTTGATGAAGATAGGGTTAAAAAATGTGTTATTCATTATGCAACACCTGACGGCAGAATCATTCCATTCTGTACATTTAATTCAATGTACCGTGAAGGTGTGGAACAAGAGTTTTCAAAACCTTTTAAAGCTGAGAAAAATTAAACTTACAAAAAAATCACCTAATTTTCGTATTCGGGAAAACTCCTGAATACTTCATTTTTTTATTAATTAACTTTTACTGTGATATTTATGGATATTATCAAAGGAAAAACATGGACCTTCGGGGAAAATATTGACACTGATGTGATTATTCCTGGAAGGTATTTGAGAACATTCAATCCTCAGGATTTGGCCGACCATGTGTTGGAAGGAGAAAGGCCGGATTTTACAAAAAACGTTAAATCAGGAGACATTATAGTTGCCGATGAAAATTTTGGCTGCGGTTCTTCAAGGGAACAGGCTCCTGTAGCTATTAAAACAGCCGGAGTAAGTGCAATTGTCGCCAAATCTTTTGCAAGGATTTTTTACAGAAATGCAATCAATATAGGTTTGCCTGTAATAGTTTCAGATATTGAAGCCAAGGATGGAGATATTATTAACATAGACTTGTCAAAAGGAACATTGGTTAATGAAACTACTGGCGAATCAAAGACTTTTGAACCATTTAAAGAGTTCATGTTATCTATTTTGGAAGATGGTGGGTTGGTTAACCATTATCTTAATAATTCTGATAAGGAGGCATAAAAATGGATTGTCCAATTTGTGGTTCTGATGATATTGAAATTTTGAATTCAAAGCAAAAAACAACAAAGAAGAAATTCACCGAGGAATACTTGCTTAGGTGTGAGGATTGCGGTCACGTTTACAAGAATACGATTTCCCTTAAAAAGCCTAGACCTTACAGGCTGATTATTTCCGAGCAGGACAAATCTCACAAAACTACCATTGATTTGTCCCCAAGCGATGAGCTTAGAACTGGAGACACTTTACTGACTGAATTCGGTCAGGTTGAAGTTACAAGCATTGAAGTGGGGGATAAAAGGGTGGAAAAATCCAGTCTTGAAGATGTTAACACCATTTGGGCATCTTCTGTTGAGATTCCCGCACGTATAGGATTTTCAGTTGACCTTCATGGTGAAGTCGATTCATATAAGCTTGACCTTGAAAGGGATTTTGGAATAGCTCCCGGAGATATTGTCAAAATCGAAAATCATATTGTTAAGGTGCACGTCATTAAAACCCAGGAGAGAAAGCTGACTTCCGGATTTGCTAAGGCGGGAGTTATAAAAAGGGTTTATTCCAAACCGGTCAGATTTAACAATTATGATTATGACCTGACCAAAAACATATTTAAAAAAACAAAAAAGAGTGACTGAATGAAAGTTTTTATTGAATCTTACGGCTGCACATTCAACCAGGCCGACGGACAGATTATTGCAGGCAATCTGCAGGCAAATGACATTGATATTGTAGACAATATTGATGAGGCTGATATTGTCATTGTAAACACATGCTATGTTAAGTTGCCTACTGAAGACAAGATGACTTTCAGGATCCAAAAGCTTCAAAAGGAATATCCGGACAAGAAAATCATTGTTGGAGGATGCATGGTTGAAATTGATCCTGAAAAACTTGACAAAATCGGGCCTGATGTTTCATGGATCGGACCTCATCAGCTGAATAAATCTGCCAGTGTTGTTAATGCGACTTACTGTGGTGATGTCATTCGTGAAACCGGTTTTTCAAAGGAATCCAAAGTTTGTGTTCCTAAAGTTGGAGATGAAAGTTTGATTCATATCCTGCAGATTTGTGAAGGTTGTTTGGGCGCATGCACATTCTGCTGCACTCGTTTTGCACGTGGGCCACTAAACAGCTATCCGATTGCAGATATTGTCGGCGAAGCGCAAAGGGCAATTGAAAATGGTGCATGTGAGATACAGTTGACCGCTCAGGATACTGCCGCATTCGGCCGGGATAGTGGCGAAAGACTATCTGATTTAATTAAAGAAGTGGCTAATTTAAAGGGAGATTTCCGTGTTCGTGTTGGAATGATGCACCCTAAAAACATTTTAAATGATGTTGATGAAATAATCGATGCAATGAAACATCCGAAGGTATATGATTTTATTCATTTACCTGTACAAAGTGGAAGTGATAAGGTATTGTCTGAAATGAGAAGGGGTCATACAGTGGAACAATACAAGGGCATAGTATCAAAATTCAGAAAGGAAATTCCTGATGTGACATTGGCTACTGACATCATTGTGGGATATCCTACTGAAAGTGATGAAGATTTTGATGAAACTGTAAAACTTCTTGAGGAAATCAGGCCTAGCATAATACATTTATCAAAATATCAGCACAGAAAGGGAGCAATCTCATCATCACTTCCTGAGATTCCCCGTGAAATCATGAAGAAAAGATCAAAATTCTTATCTCAAATCAAAGAAAGAATAACCGAAAGGGAAAACGAAGAATTACTAAATTCCATTCAAAAAGTGTTGGTTATTGAAAAGGGCTCCAAAGGCGGATACATAGCAAAGACAAATTCTTATATTCCTGTTATTATTGATGGTGTTGAGTTGGGAACTTTTGTTGACGTGAAGATAACTGAAGCCACCTCGACATATCTTAAAAGCGAATTATTGTAGGATAAATTTTTTATTTTTCTTACCATTCTTATTTTGATAATCTTGCTATTTTGTATCCTTTAAATTTTTGTAATATCTATATTTTTTTCTAATATTCGAAAGCATATTCTAACAATTACTAAGGTATAATATGAGCGATTATTATTCAGTTTTACCGATACCTTTATATACTATTGTATACTATCATTTAATTGGAGGTGTAATTATGAGTGAATTACCAATCGCACCAGTCGGTCGTATCTTAAAAAATGCTGGCGCACAAAGAATTAGTGATGAT
>OMSA01000013.1 GCA_900313645.1 uncultured Methanobrevibacter sp. | reverse complement strand
TGTTATCTTATTTTGTTGCCCTGGTGGTGTAGTTTGGATAACACATGGGACTGCGGATCCCATTCCCCGGGTTCAAATCCCGGCCAGGGCATTATTATTTCCGTGATTATTATGTTGAATGCTAATACTTATGTTACTTCCCAAAAGGGTATTGGTGGAACAATTAGAAACCAATATGAAGATTTTTATGTTGAAGAAATCCCTGAAATCATCCCTTCAGGCGAAGGTCCCAACATTTACATCTGGATTGAAAAACTTGGAAGGACCACACTCGATGTTGTCCTGGACATTTCAAGGGATTTGCACATATCCAGAAAAAGAATGGGTTTTGCAGGAATGAAAGACAAAAAGGCCTTGACACGTCAATGGATTTGCATTGCAAATATGGATTCCGAAGACCAGTTCAAGCAGGTCGAAAACTTGGATATCTACAAGACTGATTTTTTAAAAGTTGTTAGGGGCCGCAAAAAGCTCCGTATGGGTCAGCTTAAGGGCAACAAGTTCAGGATTTTAATCAGAGATATTGATGATATTGAAAAATCCGCAGATATTGCAAATGAGGTTTTAAAGGAACTGCAAGTCACAGGTGTTCCAAATTACTTCGGCTGGCAGAGATTCGGTAAACCCAGAACAAACACCCACCTTGTCGGTGAAGCCTTGATAGAAAATGACTTGGAAAAAGCCGTTGGAAGATACATTGGAGGACCTTCAGAGGAGGAGCACGAAGAAAACCAGAAGGCAAGACAGGCATATGATGACGGAAACCTTGAAGAATCCTTAAATTTAATGGGTAAAGGAATGAGATATGAAAAGATGATGATTCGTGAATTGATTAAGGATTCCAAAAAGGGTGAATTGACCGACAAATCATATAAGAATGCCTTACATGCGCTTCCAAAACCATTGCAAAGAATGTTTGTTCATGCTTACCAATCATATCTGTTCAATGAGGCCGTCAGCAATAGGGTGGCTATGGGAATTAACAAATATATTGAAGGAGATATCATAATAGATAATGAAGAGCACATAGTTTATGATAAAACTCCCGAGGAATATCAGGAGCTTATCGATAATTTTGATGCTAATCCGACCTGTCCGTTATACGGTACAAAGGTTCCATATGCCGGCGGAGCTGTTGGTGAGATGGAAGAAAATGTTTTAAAAGGTTATAATTTAGATAAATCCGATTTTGAAGTTCCAAAAATGCCTCGCTTGGGAAGCCATGGTCTTAGAAGATCAATGAGATTCCAAGTTTGGGATGCATCCGCAACCCCGACTGATGAAGGCGTTTTATGTGAATTTTCAATTAATAAAGGATCTTATGCTACTGCAGTTTTAAGAGAAATCATGAAAATAGATGTTATTTAGGTGATAAAATGGTAATTTGTCCAGATTGTGGAAAAGAAGTAAAAGAAGCGAAATTTTGTTCTAATTGTGGAGCTCTTCTTCCTGAAATTGAAGAAGTTGTAGAGACTAAAGTCGTTGAAGAACCTGCTGGTGAAGTTGTAGATGTGTCAGCCGAAGAGGAGACTGTTGAGGAAGAGAAATTTGAAGTGGTTAAAAAATCTAAATTCTGTACCAATTGTGGAACAGAAGTGGATTTGGATACTGTTTTCTGCCCTCAATGCGGTTTTAAATTTGCACAGGAGGAAAAACCTCAAACCAAATTCTGCCAATCCTGCGGTAAAAAAATAAACTTCAATGCTGAAATCTGTCCTCACTGTGGCGTCAGGGTGGCTAATGTCACACGATATGAAGAGAAAAATGTATTGCTTTCAGCAATTTTAAGCTTTTTATTCCCAGGTTTAGGTCACCTATACCTTGGTTTGAACAAAAAAGGAGTTTCATTCATTATTGCTTATATCGTATCTGCAATTCTTATAATATTGTTAATAGGAATAGTATTGGTTATTATTGTATGGATTTGGGCTTTAATTGACACTATCAAATCAACAGAAGCCATTAACAAAGGAGAATTTGTAGAAGATAAATTATTCTAAATTCCCTTACGGTGATTTAATGATTGAATGTAGAAATATTGCAAAAGGAAAAGGAAAAGGGGAATTGATTGTTTCATCCGAACCAATTAGTTTTTTGGGAGGAGTAAATCCTGAAAACGGTGAAATAATCGATCCAAACCATGAGCTTAAAGGAGAAATAATCAAGGATAAAGTTCTGTTCATTCCTGGAGGAAAAGGTTCTACCGTTGGTTCTTATGTGATTTTTCAGATGATGAAAAACAACACAGCTCCAAAAGCGATAATATGTTTGAATGCAGAACCTATTATAGCAACAGGAGCCATAATGTCCGACATTCCAATGGTGGATTCACCTGCCGAGACTAAAGACCTAACAACAGGAACTTTGGTTGAAGTCGACGGGGATAATGGAACAATAGAAATATTATGATGTGGTAGCATGCAAACTCTGATTGAAAATGTAAACATTGTAAACCCATTTGAAGAAGTTAAAACCAATCAGAACGTTTTAATTGAAGACAATTTAATAAAGGATATTTCTTCATCAAAAATCAAAGCTGATAATGTGATTGATGGTGAAGATAATTACCTGCTTGCAGGATTTATTGATTGCCATACACATATTTTTGCAAAAGGTTTTCACAAGGAAGAAAACATGGCAAATCCTTTGGGGCTTCATTTTTACAATGCTGTTCCTCATGCATTGCAGACAGTCAATGCAGGGGTTACAACAATTAGAGATTGCGGTTCTGCAGATTTAAGTTTTAAACTGGCTCAACAGAAAAAGTTATTCACCGCTCCGAAAATACACCTATCAATAACACCTCTGGTAATGACCGGAGGTCATTTTGACTTATTTTTACCTTCTGGATGGGATATGGAGATAATTTATCCGGGTTTTCCAAAAGGAAGATGTGATGGTGTTGAGGAGGTATTGAAAAAGACCCGTGAAGTAAAAAGAGCCGGTGCAGATTTCATAAAAGTAATGGCAAGTGGCGGAGTATTGACAACAAACACTTCACCGGAATTCGCTCAATTCAATAAAAAAGAACTAAAAACAATCGTTAATGAAGCAAAAGCAACCAACATGAAAGTATCAGCCCACTGTCATAGTTTAAAAGGTATGAATAATTGTATTGATGCAGGTTTTTCATCAATTGAACACGGAACATTCATTGACAGGAAAACCTCTCAAAAGATGGCTGATAAGAATGTTAGTCTTGTTGCAACATTGCTGGTTCATCAGTTTTTAGCTAAAAACGGTTTTCCTAAGTGGGACAGCTATGCCGCTGAAAAGACAGCCAAACTAAAGGAAATAGTTAAAGTCCACAAGGAAAATATTTCAGTTGCATATGAGGAAGGTGTGAACATCCTGATGGGAACCGACAGCGGAGTTATTCCTCATGGACATAACCTGGAAGAGTTAATCCACCTAACCGATATAGGAATGTCTGCTGATGAAGCCATTTCCAGCGGAACAGTTAAAGCGGCTGAATTTTTAGGATTCGACAATCTGGGACTTGTTAGGAAAAACTATATTGCCGATTTGATTTTGGTAAACTCTAATCCTCTGGATGACGTAAGTGTTTTAAGCAATAATGACAACATCTTAAATGTTATTCAGGATGGATTAGTGGTAAAATGAAATTAATAATTGACAACGATAAGTGTATCGCTTGCGGACAATGTAAATCCGTTTGTATTAGGGATAATATAGAAATAGGAGATGTTGCCTATGAAACCGGCAGCAACTGTTTTGAATGCGGGCATTGTATGGCAATATGTCCTTCAAAGGCTATAACTCTTAAGATATTTAAAGGTCGTGAAAAGAGAATTGAGGACTATAATCCTCGTGAACTTCCTGTTGAATATCATGACTTGCTTCAATTTTTAAAGCAAAGAAGGTCTATTCGTTGGTTTAAAAAGAAAAAAATTGATAAATTTACATTTGACAGACTGTTTGAAGGGGCCTATTACGCACCGTCTGCACAAAACGAGCAGGATGTTGAATTTGTTGTTCTTGACAAAAGGCTCAATGAATTCATGAAGCATGTTTATGACATAATCAAAGTTGAAGAGGATGAATTTTTCAGAATCAAGCAGTTTGGAGACTACATTAGAGATAATTCAACTAAAAAATATCATCCTTTATTGTGGACAGGCCACCAACTGATTTTAACATTTTCAACTGACAAGACCAGCGCGGTTATTGCAAACACACGTATGGAATTGCTTGCATATTCATTAGGTCTTGGAGGATTTTATTCATTGTTTATATTAAAGGCCGATGAGATTGACCATGACCGGTTAATGGAGTTTTTCCCGCAAATCGATAAGGATAAGCACATGTATTCGGCTTTTATAATCGGATATCCTAAAAAGAACTTTAAAAGGACAATTCCTCACAAGGACATCAATGTCAAATATATGTAATATATATTTTACAAATAAAAAGGTTATTTTAGGATAACCTAAACTTTTTATATTTAAAAAAATAAACTATTCTCATACATTGAATGGTTGTGATAGGATGGTAAAACATAAGCATATGGATTTACCAATTGAAGGGATGCACTGTGCCTCATGCGTATTGAGCGTTAATAAGACTTTTGGAAAAATTGAAGGTGTAGAGGACGTTGATGCAGACCTCGCTTCCAATAAATTACATATTACAGTTGACACTAAAAAGATATCCTATGAAGAAATCGAAAGGCTGGTTAAAAACCTCGGTTTTGAAATTCACTCTGATGAGATGACAATAAGAATTCAGGGTATGCATTGCGCTTCATGTACAATGAATGTCGAGAATTTCTTGATAAGGCTGGACGGCATTTTTGATGTAAAAGCCGATTTGACCGCGCAAAATGCCAGAATCAGATATGACTCATCCAAGGTAAGTCTGGATGAGATTGAAAAGGTCATAGAATCCTTGGGCTTTGAACTTTTGGGAGTTGAAGGCCAGAGTGAAATTGACGAGGAGGCAATCTATCAGCATGATTTGAAGGATAAGCTTTCAAGAATCATCATCGGTTTAATTTTTTCTGTTATTTTAATGATTTTAATGTTCAGCGGATGGGATCCTCTGATGGGATTATCACACGCTATTCACGAAGCTACAGGATTACATGTATCTTCCATGGGGCTGTTATCTTTACTTGTAAGTATCGCTCCATTTTTATATGTTTCACTACCTATCCTAAAAGCTGGAATCAATGGTTTAATGCATAAAAACCTGAATATGGATGTGATGTATTCGATGGGTATTTTAGTTGCATATGTTTCAAGCATTTTTGGAACATTCGGCATCGTCCTGGACCATACTTTCATGTTTTATGACTCAGCAGTTATGCTTCCTTCATTTTTAATGATTGGAAGATATCTTGAAGCCAGAGCCAAAAAAAGAACTTCAGATTCAATACGCCAGTTAATCGGTCTTCAGCCGACTGTCGCAACAGCCATTGAAATGGATGAAAATGGAGAAATCATCTCACAGAAGGAAGTTTCCATTTCAGACATTGTCCTTGGAGATTTGCTTTTGGTCAAACCAGGCGAGAAAATTCCTGTAGATGGGGACGTTGTCGGCGGGGAATCCTACGTTGACGAATCAATGATTAACGGCGAACCGATTCCTAAAGTTAAAAGGGACGGTGAAGAGGTTTTTGCCGGAACCATCAATCAGGACGGTGTACTGCACATAAAAGCCAAAAAGGTTGGAAAAGAAACGGTGCTGTCAAATATTATACGTCTGGTTGAAAAGGCACAGTCTTCAAGACCTCCGGTTCAGAAATTCGCAAACACCATTGTCACATACTTTATTCCGGTCATTTTAACAATCGCAATCGCAGTATTTTTAATCTGGTACTTTGTTTTGGGTGAAACTTTGCTGTTCTCACTTACATGTCTGATTTCAATTCTTGTTGTTGCATGTCCTTGTGCACTGGGTCTTGCAACTCCGACTGCAGTTACCGTTGGTGTCGGTCGGGCGGCAGAATATGGAATTTTGATTAAAAACGGAGATACTCTTGAAAATGCAGGCCAGATTGATGTGGCTGCCTTTGATAAAACAGGAACCATAACTGAAGGAAAACCTGAAGTAGACGACATAATTGTCTATGAAGGAAGTGATGATGAGTTAATCAGATTAGCCGCAAGCATTGAGCAGAATTCAACACACCCAATAGCTAAAGCAATCGTCAACAAATCAAAAGAGCTTAATTTGGATTTATATCAAACTGATCAATTTGAAAATATAGCAGGTAAAGGGCTTAAAGCAGAAATTGAGTCAAAAGAACTTCTTGCAGGCAATATGGCTTTAATGAAAGCTTTTGATGTGGAAGTTTCAACTGATGCAGCTGACAAGTATCGCGAACTGGAAAGTTTATCTAAAACAATCATATTTTTAGCTCAGGACAAACATGTAAAAGGTTTAGTGAGCCTGTCTGATAAAATAAAAGCCAATTCTAAAAGAGCTATTGATGAATTGCATAAAATGAATGTTGAAACTTATATGCTGACAGGAGATAATGAATCCACAGCATTAACTGTTGCCCGTGAAGTCGGAATTGATAATGTAAATGCGGGAATTCTTCCTGAAAACAAACTTGACATCGTTAAGAAAGCTCAATCAGGCAATACTAAAAAAGTTTTGTTTGTTGGGGATGGAATTAACGATGCGCCGGCACTTACACAGGCAGATATTGGTGTAGCTATGGGAAACGGCACTGATATTGCAATGGAAAGTGGGGATATTGTTATTATGGAAGGAGATTTGGAAAATGTAGTTGCTGCTGTGCAGTTTTCTAAAAAAGTAATGCGAAGAATCAAAGAAAATATTTTCTGGGCATTCGCATACAACACCATCCTGATTCCGGTTGCGGCGGGTGTATTATATCCGGCATTTGGAATTACATTCGAACCTGCACTTGCCGGTTTGGCAATGGCGTTAAGTTCAGTAACGGTCATATCACTTTCATTGATGCTTAAGAGATATGTTCCAGAGATAAAAAAAGTAAAAAATTAATTGATTTTAAAGTCAATTAATTCTAATTTTATTTTTCCGATTTTCGGTGCTAAGAAATTGTAGAATATTGCTATTAAGTAAAATTCGATAAATCCGCCTACGAATCCACCTAACACATTACCTATTAAGTTTGCAATGCTTCCGCCACTGATAATGGAAATGATTCCTACAATTAAGCTTAAAATACCGCAGATTATTGCAAATGCAATAGCTAATTTTAATGGTTCTATTGATTCTATTGCAGTTAGGCCGCCTTCACTGCCTAAATTTAAAATAACTCCTCTACCTTTTTTTGCTAAAATATTATAAATGTAAGCTCCAATTAGCACAAATACAAAGGTTATTATGAAGGTTCCGAATATCAGCATTAATATTGTTGTTGGTTGACTTAAAATAGCTAATAATTGATAAATGCCGTAAGCAAGAGTTGCCTGGCCTGTAAACATTAATGTCTGAATTACGGATGTAAAAAGTAAAGGCAGAACCAGCACGGAAACCAAATACAATAAGATAAATTGTATTGTTGAAATTAACGCAACCATTGTTGCTGTTTCTGTTGTTGAGATTTTAGCAATTTCCTTTCCGTCTTCAATAATGACCGCAATGGTTTTTAATTTTTTAGCAAGCAAATTATAAAACAGCCCTTGGGAAAAGCTATTGTAAATTGTGTACATGAACACACCGACAATTATGGTCGGAATAAGATAGATTATGACGCCTGAACCTGAAGGCATTAAAGCGGCAATTCCAATAGAAATTAGGATTGCAGTTATTATTGAAAATAAAACTGTAATTCCTGTTACCATAGTGGTATAAGATGATAATTCTATTGATTTTAATTCTTTTATATCGCTCATTGTTTCACCTAAAACCAGGATTCTGATTTTTCAAGCAGTTCGTCGATAATTATAGGTATTGATCCGATATAAGTGTGAGGATCCATTATTTTGTCGACGTCTTCTTGTGTTAAGTATTTTTGAACTTCTTCATCTTCAAGAATTAATTCGCCAAGCAATAATTTTTCTTTGTTTGCCTTAATTGCATTTTTTCTTACAATTCCATATGCGGTTTGTTTTCCCATTCCTGCACGGGTTAATTCAGCCATTAATCTTTCTGCCATAATCAAACCGTTTGTAAAGTTTAAGTTTCTTTCTATGTTTTCATCATAGAATACTAAATTGTTCATAAGTTTAATGGTTAAATTTAAAATGTAATCGGTTAAAATGCAGCTTTCCGGGAACATGATTCTTTCACAGGAGGAATTGGTCAAGTCCCTTTCATGCCAGAGAGGGTTGTTGTCAAGTGCGGCATTTACATATGATTTTACAATTCTTGCAACACCACATATTCTTTCTGCTGTAATCGGGTTCATTTTATGTGGCATTGTACTGCTTCCGACTTGTTTTTCAGGATCGAAGTATTCTCCAACTTCCATGATTTCAGTTCTTTGCAGGCTTCTGATTTCAAGTGCAATTTTATCTAATGTACTTGCTATATTTGCTAAAACTGAAATAAATTCAACATGGTTGTCCCTTTGAACTACTTGATTTGTTATGGTTGCTGCAGGCAGACCTAAGATTTCTGCAACGGTTTTGTGGATTTCCCAACCTTGTTCGCCTAATGCAGCGGTTGTTCCAACAGCACCGTCCATCATTCCAATACAAACATTTGCCTTTGCATTTTCTAATCTTACGTATTGTCTGTGAAGCTCATCTGCCCAGAGTCCAAATTTCATACCGTATGTTGTTGGAAGAGCATGTTGGCCGTGTGTACGTCCGATACATACTTTCATTTTATGTTCTTTTGCTAGTTCAAGCACGATTTTGGTTAATCTTTCTAATTTTTCTTCCAACACTTCGATTGAGTCACGGATAAGAAGTGAATTTGAACTGTCTACAATATCGTTGGATGTTGCTCCGAAGTGAACGTATTCTCCTGCACCGTTTTCACATACTTCAGTAATTGATTTTGATAATGCAGCGATATCGTGATTGGTTTCTGCTTCAATTTCTTTCATTCTTTCCAATTTCACATAATCGGTATTTGCTTTTGCTGCGATTTCGTCTGCAACTTCCTGTGGTATAATTCCAAGTTTTCCTTCTGCTAAAGCTAGTGCAGCTTCTACATCTAACATTCTTTGTAATTTATTTTCTTCTTCCCAAATATTTTTCATTTCAGGTGTACCATACCTAAATTCAATAGGATGTATAGCCATTTTTTATCAACTCACAAAATTATTATACAAATTATATATTTAATTGTTTAATGTATTAAATTTTAAGAAACATTTATATACTTTTTTATAATAAGATTAGTATTGCTATTATAATCTATATAATCTAGGTGATTATTTGGAAACTAAAATCCGACAGTTTCGCCAGGAAAAAGGCATAACTCAACAAAAGTTAGCCGAATTAGTTGGTGTAACTCGTCAAACAATCAATGCTTTAGAAAACGCTCGCTATAACCCTTCATTATTATTAGCCTATAAAATTACAAAAATACTAGGAAAACCAGCTATTGAAGATGTTTTTTTCTTTGATGAAAGCGAATAACTGCAAAAAATTAACTAACAGTATAGATTTAGTTAAATTAGTTGATTAATTAGAGTATTTAATCAACTTTTTTTGAAACGAATTTTATTTTGATTGTAATGTCTTTATTTAATGAAAAACTCAAACAGATTTCCCTAATTGAAACATTGTCCTTATTAATTATTTTATTTATTATTCAGTTTTTTTTAAATACTTTAAACATTATTCAAATAGATTCTATTTGGATTTGCATCTTTATAATTTTTTTCTTTATTTTTAAACTTAGAAATGAATTATCTACAATTGGGCTTGATATCAAATCCGCATTGTCCGGGGATTCGTTAAAACTTGTTTTGCCTGTAGTAATTCTAAACATATTCCTGTCATATGGATGCCTTTATTTGGCCGATTATCTTTTAGTGATAACTCCCGAGTTTAATTTTGGTTTCAATGCAATTTCAACAGGTTTAATCTCAACAATCATACTTTCCCCGATTTGTGAGGAGTTGACATTTAGGGGAGTTTTTGTCAGCCGTTTGAAGCTGATTGTTCCGACAGTTTTTGCAGTATTGGTTTCATCACTTCTGTTTGCTTCACTTCACGGTTTTGGCTCTGTCATCTCAGCATTCGTATTTGGAATATGCATGGCGATTGTCTATTTGAAAACCGATAACATTTTTGTTCCGATTCTTGCACATTTTTTGAATAATGTATTTGCCGAGGCAATAGTGTTGCTGGACGGCAATCATATTTTCTTCACAAATTCTTCGCTCATGTGCATAATGTCAGTTATGGCCGCTGTTTCATTTGTCCTGATTTCAGTTTTCATTGTTCGCGAAATGAAAATCTTAAATAACAATAACTTATAATATTGTTTAATATGGATTTAAGAAAAATTGGTATTGCATTAATTTTTATCGGGATTGTCTTAACAGTTGTTTTTGTCAATGATGAAAGGATTTTTGTTCCTGCATTGACAGTAACAGTTTTAGGATTTTTCGTTACCGTCGTTGGTTTTGTAACTGAAATAATAAAAAGAAAAGAAATCAATGACAGGCTTGATCAGGATATCGGTACAACTCTTCAACCTTTGATTACTAAATATTCAAATTTGAACAAACAATATAAACAGGTATTTTCCGGGGAGGAATATGTCAAAAAGAGGTTGCAGATGAATCGTGATTTGGAAAGGGAAATAACTGAAAAGCTCCCTTATCTTGAAAGCCGCGAGATTAAAAAGATAGTTATTCAATTCAGCCAGGAACAGGATAAGATGGATTGAATTTTTTTTCAGTTTTGATTATATTGTACATTTTTGTACAACAAGGTTTTAAATAGTACATTATATAATATAATTAATTAGAGTGATAATATGTTTTCCCCAAGTTTAGATGAAATAAGAGAAATTGCAGAAAATCCGGAGTATAAGAGAATACCTGTATCTTATGAATTATTTTCGGATATTGCAACTCCTATAGAAGTATTAAGAATTTTAAAAGCTGTTAGTAAACATACATATATGTTGGAAAGTGTTGAGGATTCACAAAAATGGGGAAGATACACTTTTTTAGGTTTTAATCCTCTTCTTGAATTCACATGTCAAAACGGTGTTGTAAAAATCAGAGGAAGTCAGGATTTTACAGAACTGACAGATGATGAGATGACTATCGAAACAACACAGCCGAATGAAATTATCCGAGATTTGATAGAAAAGAACAAATCTCCGAAATTAGATTATCTGCCTCCGTTTACAGGAGGGTTTGTAGGTTATTTTGCTTATGATTACATTAAATATGCCGAAGAGAGCCTGAATCTTGATGCAAAAAATGAAGACCAGTTTAAGGACATCGATTTGATGCTGTTTGATAAGGTCATAGCGTTTGATAACTTCAAACAGAAAATAATCATCATTTCCAATATGAAGACTGATGATTTGGAAAATAACTATAAAAAGGCATGTGATGATTTAAGAGATATCGCTGATTTGATTCAGAATGGCGAAAAAGAAAAAATCACTCCCTTAAAATTAAAATCAGATTTTAAACCGGCATTTTCACGTGAAAAATTCTGTGACATGGTCGAAAAGGCAAAGGAGTATATCTATGAAGGAGACATTTTCCAAGTCGTGTTGTCAAATAGGATAGAAGCCGAAATTTCAGGAAGTCTGCTTGACACATATAGGGTTCTTCGAACAACCAATCCTTCTCCATACATGTTTTACTTTTCAAGCAACGATATTGAAATCGCAGGAGCATCACCCGAAACGCTGGTTAAACTGAATGACAGAAAGCTTTACACATTCCCTCTTGCAGGAACAAGACCCCGTGGAAAAACAGACGAAGAGGACCATGAACTTGAACATGACTTGCTGGCTGATGAAAAGGAACTGGCCGAACATAACATGTTAGTTGATTTGGGAAGAAACGATATCGGAAGAATAGCCGAAATCGGCTCTGTAAGCGTGGATAAATACCTGTCAATTGAGAGATTTTCACATGTGATGCATATCGGATCTACTGTAACCGGAACTTTGAGAAGTGATTTGGATTCTCTTGCAGCCATTGATTCAATTTTGCCTGCCGGAACATTGTCCGGAGCTCCGAAAATAAGGGCATGTGAAATAATAAATGAACTTGAAAACAACAAGAGAGGAATATACGGTGGTGCAATAGGATATGTTGATTTAAGCGGTAATCTTGATACCTGCATTTCTATCAGAATCGCATTTGCAAGAAACAACAAGGTTTTCATCCGTTCAGGCGCAGGAATTGTTGCAGATAGTGTGCCAGATAAGGAGTTCGATGAATGCCTAAACAAGGCAGCAGCAGTAATTAATGCCTTAAAAATTTCTGATGGAGGATTAGAATGATTCTTTTAATAGACAATTATGACAGTTTTTCATATAACCTGTTCCAGCTGATTGGTGAGGTAACACCGGACATTAAAGTTTCAAGAAATGACAAAATCACACTTGAGGAAATTGAAGATTTAAATCCTGATGCCATTATTCTCTCACCGGGACCGGGAAGGCCGGAAAATGCCGGAATCTGCATGGATATTGTAAAGGAATTTCATGAAAAAATTCCGATTTTGGGAGTTTGTCTCGGTCATCAGGCCATATGTGCTGCTTTCGGAGGCAAAATAAGTCATGCAAAAAGATTGATGCATGGAAAATCCTCAAAAATTTCATTGGAGTATGATTTTCTTTTCGTAGGGTTGCCGTCAGAAATTACAGTCGGAAGATATCACTCATTAAGTCTGGTTGAGCAGTCTCTTCCGGATTGTCTTGAAATAATTTCAAAATCAAAGGATGACGGAGAAATCATGGCGGTAAAACATAAGCAGTACAATATTTACGGACTACAATTCCACCCGGAATCAATTCTGACTCCTGACGGAATTACAATAATACAAAATTACATAGACAAGGTCAACAGAGGGATATTATGATTAAAGAAGCAATTTTAAAAGTTTATAAAAATGAAGATTTAACCTATGATGAGGCATACCAGACAATGGACGAAATCATGAGCGGTGAAGCCAGTGAAGTTCAGATGAGCGCCTATCTAACAGCAATGTCAATGAAAGGCGAAACCATCGATGAGATAACCGCTTCTGCAGAAGCAATGAGGGCTCACTGTGTAAGGTTACTGAATGATAAGGAAGTGCTGGAAATTGTCGGAACCGGTGGAGACGGTTCAAACACATTCAATATATCAACAACTTCATCAATTGTCATATCCGCGGCAGGCGTTCCTGTTGCAAAACATGGAAACAGGTCTGCATCAAGCAAATGTGGGGCGGCTGATGTATTGGAACAGCTGGGCGTTAATATCCACATCGAGCCTGAAAAAAGTCTTCAATGTTTAAGGGAAATTAATTTATGCTTCTTGTTTGCTCAAAACTATCATCTGTCAATGAAATATGTAGCCAATGTAAGAAAGGAACTTTCGATCAGAACAATATTCAATATTTTAGGCCCTCTTACCAATCCTGCAGGTGCAACAATGCAGGTTCTGGGAGTTTATGAAAAAGAATTAGTAGAACCTTTGGTAGATGTATTAAATAATCTGGGTGTTAAATCAGCAGTGTCAGTATATGGAATGGACGGAATGGATGAAATTTCTGTAAGTGACAAGACATTCATCTGTGAGCTTAAGGACGGAAAAACAATGTCTTATGAGATTTCACCGGAGTATTTTGGCATGGAGCTATGCTCAAAAGAGGATTTGATTGGTGGGGATGCTCGTGAGAATGCTCAAATTACTTTGGATATTCTAAACGGAAAAACCGGTCCTAAAAGGGATGCGGTTCTTCTGAATTCTGCTGCAGGTTTATATGTTTCCGGCAAGGTTGAAAGCCTGAGGGAAGGTGTTGATTTGGCCCGTGAAATAATTGACTCCGGAAAAGCACTGGAGCAACTTGAAAAGTTTATTGAAGTTACAAACAGATGATTGTTATGTTGGATGAAATCGTTGAAAAGACAAAATTGAGAATTGATGAGGAAAAAAAGATCAAATCATTGGATGATTTGAAAGCAGAAGTTTTAAGCAAAGAAATCGAGATGGATTTTCCCTTTAAAAAAGCATTGTCAGCACCGGACATTTCAATAATTGCAGAAGTCAAAAGGGCTTCTCCTTCAAAAGGATTGATTGCTGAAGATTTTGATTATGTTAAAATCGCTAAAGAGTATGAAGAGGCGGGAGCGTCTGCAATATCTGTCCTAACAGAACCTTATTTTTTCCTTGGAAGTGATGATTATTTATCAGATATTGCTCAAAACGTTTCAATTCCAATCTTGAGAAAGGATTTTGTCATCGATGAGTATATGATCTGGCAGGCCAAGGCGTTTGGAGCATCAGCTATTCTTCTAATCGTTTCCATACTGGATACAGTACAATTGAAAAAATATCTTGATTTAGCTCATGATTTGGGTCTTTCAGCTATTGTTGAGACTCATGACGCATCCGAAATTTCAACTGCAATGATTGTGGGTGCGGAAATAGTCGGTGTCAACAATAGAAATTTAAACGATTTCACCGTTGATATTGAAAATAGTATAAACTTACGTAGATGTGTCAGTGGCGATGTTGTATTTATCTCAGAAAGTGGCATTAAAACCAAGGAAGATGTCACCAGATTGAAAGAAAATAATGTTGATGCAGTTTTAATTGGCGAAACTTTGATGAAAAGCGATGATAAAAAGTCAATGATTTCGGAGTTGAAGAATGGTTAAAGTTAAAATTTGCGGACTTAAGAGACTGGAAGATATTGAAATAGTAAACAGGTATAAGCCGGATTATATCGGCTTTGTATTTGCGGATTCAAAAAGAAAAGTTACACATGAACTGGCAGGCAAATTAAGACAGAATCTTGACTCTGGGATAATTCCTGTAGGAGTTTTTGTTGATGCCGGCATTGACGAAATAGTGGACCTGTTCAACAGGGACATTATTGAAATTGCACAGCTTCATGGAAATGAAAGTGAAGATTATATAATTAATTTAAAACAAAGAACTAATAATGAGTTAAAAATCATAAAAGCTATTGAAATGGCTGATGACATAAATTTATTACAATATGACTCATCTCATGCTGATTACTTATTGATGGACAGTGGAAAAGGCAGCGGCAAAACCTTTGACTGGCGTCTGATTAGAAAAGATTTAAAAAAAGAATTTTTCCTGGCAGGTGGCCTGGACAGTACAAATATCGCACAGGCTGTGGACGAATTCTCACCTTACGCTGTTGATTTGAGTTCAAGCCTTGAAGTTAATGGATTTAAAGATGAAAATAAAATAAGAGAGATAATGG